>CAZAIR010000517.1:0-1502 GCA_964485225.1 uncultured Burkholderiaceae bacterium | reverse complement strand
TAACTTCATTTGCTGCTCTTGCAGCGCCATGCCCTGGGCGCGGAGGGGCTGCAACTCCGTCCTGGCGGCCTTCACGATGTCGCGGATTTGCTGGCGCTGCGCGTCGGTAGCGTCCACGTCGTCAAGGGCTGCCATCCAACGATGGCCAACCATGCTGCCCCATTCACCATGCCCCCCATGGGGTTGGGCCAACACGGCAGGGGCTGCGGCTGCCAGCACGAGGCTGGCGGCCAGGGCGAGGAATTTCAAGCTGCTCATCGCATCACTCCGTGGTTTCGGTTGTCGATGCCTGCACTTTCTCGCCCCGCCGTTGCAGGGCTTTGCCCGCTGCGTAAAGAAAGATTGCCGCCCGCACCAAGGCCGGGCGGCGGGCCACCGTCAAACGATGGGCTTGTAGCGCACGCGTTTCGGGCGCGCGCCTTCTTCACCCAGGCGCTTCTTCTTGTCGGCCTCGTACTCGCTGTAGTTGCCGTCGAAGAAGGTCCACTGGCTTTCCCCCTCGCAGGCCATGATGTGGGTGCAAATGCGGTCCAGGAACCAGCGGTCGTGGCTGATGACCATCGCACTGCCGCCAAACTCCAGCAGCGCTTCTTCCAGCGCGCGCAGGGTTTCGACGTCCAAGTCGTTGGACGGTTCGTCCAGCATCAAGACGTTGCCGCCTTCGGCCAGGGTTTTGGCCAAGTGCAAGCGGCCGCGTTCACCGCCCGAAAGCTGGCCCACCAGCTTTTGCTGATCGTTGCCCTTGAAGTTGAAGCGGCCCAGGTAGGCGCGGCTGGGCATGACGAACTTACCGACCACGATGTTGTCCAGGCCGCCGGAGACGTCTTCCCACACCGTTTTCTCGCCCGCCAGGCTGGCGCGGCTTTGGTCAACGAAGGCCAGCTTGGCGGTCTTGCCGATCTTGACGGTGCCGCTGTCGGGCTTCTCAACGCCTTGGATCATGCGGAACAGCGTCGACTTACCCGCGCCGTTGGGGCCAATGATGCCGACGATGGCGCCGGGCGGCACTTTGAAGCTGAAGTTGTCGATCAGCACGCGGTCGCCAAAGCTCTTGGTGACGTTCTCGAACTCGATCACTTCGTTGCCCAGGCGCTCGGCCACGGGGATGAAGATTTCATTGGTTTCGTTGCGGCGCTGGTAGTCCACGTCGCTCAGCTCTTCAAAGCGCGCCAAACGCGCCTTGCTCTTGGCTTGACGGCCCTTGGCGTTGGAGCGAACCCACTTGAGTTCTTCCTTCATCGCCTTCATGCGGGCGTCTTCGGTGCGCTGTTCCTGCTCCAGGCGGGCTTCCTTCTGCTCCAGCCAGGTGGAGTAGTTGCCCTTGTACGGAATGCCGTGGCCGCGGTCGAGTTCGAGAATCCACTCGGCGGCGTTGTCCAGGAAGTAGCGGTCGTGGGTGATGGCCACCACGGTGCCGGGGAAGCGCTGCAGGAAGTGCTCCAGCCACTCCACCGACTCGGCGTCCAGGTGGTTGGTGGGTTCGTCGAGCAGCAGCATGTCGG
>CAZAIR010000516.1:0-1506 GCA_964485225.1 uncultured Burkholderiaceae bacterium | reverse complement strand
GCGGCACGCTGCAGCTGGCCGCCGGCATGAACCTGCACGTGTTCACCACCGGCCGGGGCACGCCCTATGGCCTGGCCGAATGCCCCGTGGTCAAGGTGGCCACGCGCACCGACCTGGCGCGCCGCTGGCATGACCTGATGGACATCAACGCCGGCAAGATCGCCGACGGCGAGGCCACCATCGAAGACCTGGGCTGGGAGATGTTCCACCTGCTGCTCGACGTGGCCAGTGGCCGCAAGAAGACCTGGGCGGAGCAGTGGAAGCTGCACAACGCGCTGGTGCTGTTCAATCCCGCACCGGTGACCTGAAGTGACACCCCCTGAGTCGCTTCGCGCCTTCCCCCTCTCTCTACGCGCTGCGCGCTACGGGAGGGGGACGCAGCCAGCGCACACAAGCAAAGCGCCGCATCCGCGGCGGGGCGGCCCTTGCGCGGCTGCCCTCGCCTGGGCCGCGCCCTTCGCATGCGTTGGTGGTGGCGCGTAGCGCAACGGATCACTGAAACGGTGGCCTTGCAGGCTGCGTCCTGGGGCTGCAAGCCTCCCCCTCACAGCCCGTCTTTGCACGGGCTGTTTCACTAGAGAGACCAAGAACTCACATGGGACATCCCCGTTTTTCCGACCCCAGGGTCGTCATCGCGCTGGCGCTGCTGTGTTGCCTGCTCTGGGGCAGCTCCTACCCCGCTATCAAGACCGGCTACGCCTGGTTCGGCATCGCCCGCAATGACATTCCCACGCAGCTGGTGTTTGCAGGCTGGCGCTTTCTGGGCGCGGGGCTGATCCTGCTGGCCTGGGCTGTGGCCACGCGCAAGGCCATCTGGGGGCTGGGTCTTGCGGCCGGGAGGCAACTGGTGGTGTTGGGCCTGGCGCAGACCACGCTGCAGTACGTGTTCTTCTACGTGGGGCTTGCGCACACCACGGGCGTCAAGGGATCGATCATGAATGCCACAGGCACCTTCTTCAGCGTGCTGCTGGCGCACTGGGTCTATCACAACGACCGCCTGAGCCATTCCAAGCTGTGGGGCTGCCTGGTAGGTTTTGCGGGTGTCATGGTCGTCAATCTGGGGCGCGGCACGCTGGACCTGGATTTCACCCTTCTGGGTGAAGGCTTTGTGGTGATCGCCGCTTTCGTGCTGGCCGCTGCCAGCATCTATGGCAAGCAGGTGTCGCAGCGCATGGATTCGGTGGTGATGACGGGGTGGCAGCTGAGCATCGGCGGCGCGGCGCTGTTGGCCATCGGTTGGGGCCTGGGCGGCGCGCTCACGGGCTTCACCTGGGGCTCGGCCTTGCTGCTGGTGTACCTGGCGCTGCTGTCGTCGGCCGCTTTCTCGCTGTGGAGCATCTTGCTCAAGCACAACCGCGTGAGCCAGGTCACGGTGTTCAACTTCACGGTGCCGATCTTCGGCGCGGCGCTGTCGGCGGTGTTCCTGGGCGAGGCGCTGCTGGAGTGGAAGAACCTGCTGGCCCTGGTGCTGGTGTGCGGGGGCATCTGGCTGGTCACGCGCGACGC
>CAZAIR010000515.1:0-1517 GCA_964485225.1 uncultured Burkholderiaceae bacterium | reverse complement strand
GCTTACGAGCAACTGCTGCGCCTGAGCCCCAACGACCCTGCCGCCTTGAACAACATCGCGCTGGTCCACATCCAACTCGGCGACCTGCCCGCCGCCCGCAGCAGCGCCGAGAAGGCCCTGCGCGCTGCGCCCAACGAAGCCCTGGTGATGGACACCTTGGCTTGGGCCTTGCACCTGAGCGGCGAGTCCAGCAAGGCCCTGTCGCTGCTGCGCGACGCGCGCCTGCGCGCCCCGGACCACGCCGAAATCCGCTACCACCTGGCCGCGGTGCTGGCCAAGCTCGGTCAAAGCGCCGAGGCCCGGTTGGAGGTGCAAGCCGCCCTGGCCAACCCGACCGGCTTGGAAAGCGCCAAAGAGGCGCAGGCCCTGCTCACAGCCCTCAAGTGAGGGGGGCGCGGACTGTCGCCGGTGTTTACAGTTACACCCGAATCAGCGCAAGTTACCGAGCGGAAACCTGTTGCAAGCACTTGATGGACGGTTGCCAGTCAGAATTGGCCCGAAAAGTGCTTAGGTAACAGATAACCGCGCCGCAAGCGCCCAATGACACCCCGGAGCACTGAATGAGCCGCACTTTCCGTCCCTGCACTTTGCAAACTGCCCTGGCCGCCGTTGCCCTCGCTTTGGCAGCCGCACCGGCATCGGCTGCGACTTGGTCCAAAACGTCGACCGCAGCCGGCTCCACCTGCGAGGCCATCAAGAACAATTCGGTCGCCAACAGCATCGACAACAACCCGTACGACGCCGCACCGACCTCTTGCATTTTGGGCAAGCCAACCAGCTCCGACGCCGGAGCTGTCGTATCCGCCTGGGGCAACACCGGCGCTAACGGCGCCTGGAGCGCCGCACAGGTCACGAACCAGGGTGGCAGTGGCTTCGGCGTCAAGAACGCCGCAACCACCAGCGCCGATGCATCTGAAGGCAGTTCGCCCGAACATGCCCTGGACAACAACCAGCGCACCGACGCCATCCTCTACTCGTTCGACAAGACGGTTGCCCTGACGAGCTTGGTGACAGGTTGGTCGTCCACAGACCAAGACATCACCGTGCTGCGTTACACCGGTGCTGGCGCACCTTCGATGGGTAGCTTCAACCTCAGCACGGGCGCAACACCCACCAGCAACATGCTGGGTAACGGCTGGGCGCTCATGGGTAACTACGCCTACACCCCGACCAGTGGTCAAACGAGCATTGCACTGGGCAACACTGGCATGTGGGCCTCGAGCCACTGGTTGGTGATGGCCTACAGCACCGCCTTTGGCAGCACCATCAAGGGCAGCAGCAACGCGGGCCAGACACTGACCGGCAACAACGATTACTTCAAGCTGCTGTCGGTATCGGGCGTGAACTCGAACAAAGTCTCCGAGCCCACCGTGTTGGCGCTTGCCGGCCTCGGCCTGTTCGGCGTGGCCTGGAGCCGCCGCGCCAAGAAGCAAGCCGCCTAACCCGCGCTGAATGCCTAGTCGCAAAGCCGCCGCAAGGCGGCTTTGTTGTTTCTAGGCGGGTGTCGGCCAAGCGCG
>CAZAIR010000514.1:0-1518 GCA_964485225.1 uncultured Burkholderiaceae bacterium | reverse complement strand
GACCACCCTGCAGGCCGGCCTGCAGTCGCTCCAGCTCGCGCTCGACGCGCGCCAGATCGATCTGTTGCTGGACTACCTGGGCCTGCTCCAGAAGTGGAACAAGGTCTACAACCTCACGGCCGTGCGCGACCCGGCCGAGATGATGACCCACCACCTGCTCGACAGCCTGGCGGCCATCGGCCCGCTGCAACGGCAGACGCAGGGCAGGGCGCTTCAGCTGCTGGACGTGGGGTCGGGCGGCGGCCTGCCGGGTGTGGTCATTGCCATCGCCTGCCCGCAGATTGAGGTGACCTGTGTGGACACGGTAGCCAAGAAGGCCGCCTTCATCCAGCAGGCGGCGGCCACCCTCAAGCTGCCCAACCTGCGGGGTCTGCACGCACGGGTGGAGCGCCTCAATGCGCTCTCAGGCCAGGGCTACGACGTGGTGTGTTCGCGCGCCTTTGCCTCGCTGGTCGATTTCACCAACTGGTCGCGGGGCGCCCTGGTCGAAGGGGGGCTCTGGATGGCCATGAAGGGCAAGCACCCGGCAGATGAGCTCGAAGCCCTGAGCCTGGCCACCCCCGGCGTGGATGTGTTTCACGTGGAACAGCTGCAGGTGCCCGGGCTGGACGCCGAGCGCTGCATTGTCTGGATGCGCCCCGGCCCCGCCGCTGTTGTCTGAACATCACAGCGAGCGCGTGGCGGGCGCTTAAACTCGACCCTCCACTTCTCGGGGTTCTTCCATGTTCGGCATCGCAGATTACGGCGCTTTCGTGGCCGCCATCGTCCTTTTCTTGCTCATCCCCGGGCCGGGGAACCTGGCGCTGATCACGTCCACCAGCAAGGGTGGGGTGCGTGGAGGGCTGGCCGCCACCTTCGGCGTGATCGCGGGTGATCAGGTGCTGATGTGGCTGGCCGTGGCCGGCGTGGCGGCCTTGCTGGCCGCCTACCCGGCGGCGTTCAGTGCGGTGCAGTGGGTGGGCGCGGCCTACCTGGCGTGGCTGGGCTGGAAGATGCTGACCGCCCAACCGGGCGACGCCCCGGTGCTTCATATCCGCCCGCGACAGTACTTCCAGCAGGCGGCCTTCATCACCCTGCTCAATCCCAAGGCCATCGTGTTCTACATGGCCTTCTTCCCGCTGTTCGTGGATCCGGTCCGGCACCAGGGGCTGGTCACCTTCGGCGCCATGGCGGCCACCGTGGCCGTTCTGACTTTCCTGTATGGCCTGGTGGCCGTGCTGCTGACCCACTTCCTGGCAGCGCGCCTGCGCGCCAACCCCGTCATCGGTCGCACGCTGGAGAAGCTGGCGGGTGTCTTCCTCATCGGCTTTGGCATCAAGCTGGCCATTTCCAAATAAGACGGCAAAGGTAATCCTCGATGGCCAAGATTTTTTGTGTTGCCAACCAAAAGGGTGGCGTTGGCAAGACCACGACAACGGTGAATCTTGCAGCCGGGCTGGCCAAGGTCGGCCAGCGCGTGCTGATGATCGACCTGGACCCGCAGGGCAATGCCACCATGGGCTCGGGCGTGGACAAGCG
>CAZAIR010000513.1:0-1522 GCA_964485225.1 uncultured Burkholderiaceae bacterium | reverse complement strand
CGTGGTGTGGAAGACGCCTGGCCCGGTGGTGGCCGATCCCTGGAGCGACTACATCCCCGAGAACAAGGGCAAGCTGAACGTGCCCGATGTGAAGAAGAAGTAAGGCCTGAGCATGCGTGGCTTCGCCCTCATGGTGTGTCGGCTTCGGGCTGCGCTGCTGGTACTGCTGCTGTGCGGCGGTGGTGCGGCGTGGGCTTTGACGCCCGCTCAGGCTCACCGCATCGCCGTGGGCGAGGGCGATGCCCGTGTGCTGGCGCTGCATGAGGCCATTTCGGAGGCGAGCCCGCAGCTGGCGCCCTTCCTGCACGCGCTGCAGGAAGGGCGCGTGCGCGCCGATGCGCAGCGCGTGTGGGTTGCTGGCGTGCCGGGCCTGGAGGGAGAGCCGCCCGTCACTGCTGAAGAGCCGCTTCTCAACAACCGCATGCGCCGCGAGATCGCTGGGGCCCTTGCGGCCTTGCAACTGCAAGCTCCAACGGTGGCCGAGCGCGCACAAGCCTTGGCCACCCTGAGCGAAGACCGCGACGCCGCGCCCCTGCCATTGCTCAGCCGTGCTCTGGCTGCGGAAACCGATGCCGGCCTTCGTCGCACTTTGCAGGTGCTGGTGGCTGGCGCGCAACTGCAGGCCCCTGAGCCTGGGGTGCGCATGGCTGCTGCCGCGAAGCTGGCCGCCAGCGCCGACCCCGCGTTGCGCGCTTTGCTCCTGGAGCGCCTGGCCGCCGAAACCGACCCGAACGTGCAGCGCGCCTTGCGAGAGGCCGCCCAAGCCATTGCCGACCGTTTGGCCTGGGGCGAGCGCGCGCAGTTGCTGTTCAGCGGCCTGAGTCTGGGCTCCATCCTGCTGCTGGTGGCGCTGGGGCTGGCCATCACCTACGGGCTGATGGGCGTCATCAACATGGCCCACGGCGAGCTGCTGATGGTGGGCGCCTACGCCACCTGGGGTGTGCAGCAGGCGTTCCGCCTGTGGGCGCCACCGGGGTGGTTCGACATGTACCTGCTGGCGGCCCTGCCGGCCAGCTTCCTGGCTGCGGCCCTGGTGGGCGCAGCGATGGAGCGCAGCGTGATCCGCTGGCTCTACGGCCGGCCGCTGGAAACCTTGCTCGCCACCTGGGGCATCAGCCTGATCTTGATGCAGACCGTGCGCACCCTGTTCGGCGCGCAAAACGTGGCAGTCGAAAACCCCAGTTTCTTGAGTGGTGGCTGGGAGCTGCTGCCCAACCTCACGCTGCCCTACAACCGGCTCGCCATCTTGGTGTTCGCGGCCGTGGTGCTGGTGGGCATGGCGCTGCTGTTGTCGCGCACCCGTCTGGGGCTGATGGTGCGCGGCGTGACGCAGAACCGCCGCATGGCGTCTTGCCTGGGCGTCAACACCGCCCGGGTCGACACCATGGCCTTCGCGCTGGGCTCCGGCATCGCTGGCTTGGGTGGCTGCGCGCTGAGCCAGATCGGCAACGTGGGGCCTGACCTGGGCCAAAGCTACATCGTGGACGCCTTCATGGTGGTTGTGCTGGGTGGTGTGGGTCAG
>CAZAIR010000512.1:0-1528 GCA_964485225.1 uncultured Burkholderiaceae bacterium | reverse complement strand
GCTCGGGGCCGACCGGCACTTCCAGGATGCGGCCCGTGCACTTGACGGTGTCGCCTTCCGAGATGTGCTCGTAGGCACCCAAGATCACGGCGCCGACCGAGTCGCGCTCCAGGTTCAGCGCCAGGCCGAAGCTGGGCTGGCCGCTGGCGTCAGCGGGGAACTCGAGCATTTCGCCCTGCATCACATCGGACAAGCCGTGGACGCGGACGATGCCGTCGGACACCGACACCACGGTGCCCTGGTTGCGGATGTCCGCACCAGTGGTCAAGCCCTCAATGCGGCTCTTGATCAGTTCAGAAATTTCTGCAGGGTTCAATTGCATGCTTGTCTCCCGCCCGGTCCAGCCGGGTGGTTGGGTGATTAGGCGGTCAGCGTCGTCTTCATGCGCTCAAGGCGCGCGCGCACCGAGGTGTCGAGCACTTCGTCGCCCACGGTGACGCGCACGCCCCCGATGAGGCTGGGCTCGACCACCACCGTGGCGGTCAACTTGCGCCCGAAACGCTTCTCCAACACAGCGACCAGGTCGTTGAGTTGGGCGGCGTCCATCGGGAAGGCCGACGCCACCTGGGCTTCAGCCACGCCTTGTGCGGCGCTGGCCAGCACATGGAATTGCTGAGCGACGGCAGGCAGGGCGTCCACACGGCCGTTGTCGATGACAGTGCGCAAGAAATTGCGCACGCCTTCGTTCAAGGGCAGCTGGGTCGCCTCCACCATCACGTCGAAGACCTGAGCAGGCTCGGTCTTGGGGTGGGCGGCAAATTGGCGCAAGCCTTCGTCGCCGGCCACAAGGGCCAAAGCGTCGATCTGCTGGCGCCATGCACCCAAGTCACCCTGACGGGCCACTTGGAACAGCGCTTCCGCGTACGGCCGGGCGATGGTGGCGATGTCGGCCATGCTCAGAGCTCCGTCTTCAGGCGAGCCAACAGGTCGGCATGAACGCCGGCGTTGACTTCCTTCTGCAGGATTTGCTCGGCACCCTTGACGGCCAGCGCGGCGACTTGGTCGCGCAGGGCTTCGCGGGCACGCACGACCTGCTGGTCTGCGTCAGCCTTGGCGGCAG
The DNA here is from genome assembly GCA_964485225.1 of uncultured Burkholderiaceae bacterium. Classification (GTDB taxonomy): domain Bacteria; phylum Pseudomonadota; class Gammaproteobacteria; order Burkholderiales; family Burkholderiaceae_C; genus Inhella. The sequence goes on along the minus strand of CAZAIR010000512.1, from coordinate 468 downwards.
CCAAGATCTTGGCGCCTTCTTCTTCGGCGCGGCGCTTGGCTTCCTCGATGATGGCCGCGGCGCGCTTTTCTGCGTCGCCCAACAGCTTGGTCGTCTCGGTGCGCGTTTGCGCCAGCTGCTCGTCCACGCGCTTGTTGGCGGTGGCAAGCTCCAGCTTGGCCTTGTCAGCGGCTGCAAGACCGTCAGCGATCTTGGCAGCGCGCTCGTCCAACGCCTTGGCAATGGGCGGCCAAATGAACTTGGCCGTCACGATCGCCAGGATGAGGAACGGGATCCACTGGATCCACAGTGTTGCGTTGATGTTCACGGCTGAATTCCTTTCAAGCCTGAAAGGCAGCGGTGATTACTTCGGCAGGTTGGCCAAGAAGGTGGCGGCGAACGGGTTGGCGAACGCGAACAGCAGGGCGATGGCCACACCGATCAGGAACGCAGCGTCGATCAGACCGGCCAAGATGAACATCTTGGTTT
>CAZAIR010000511.1:0-1541 GCA_964485225.1 uncultured Burkholderiaceae bacterium | reverse complement strand
CGTGATCGCGCAGCAAACCCTGTTCTCGCCCCGCCACTACCCCTCAGGCACGGTGACCACCGACAACTGGGACGGCTACCCCGCCGCCCGCGCGCGCCTGCTGCAGGCCGTGGCAAAGCACAAGCCACGCAATACCGTGCTGCTGGGCGGCGACATCCACCAGAACTACGTCTGCCGCGTGCACGCCAACGCAGACCGCCCCGACTCGCCCGTCATCGCCAGCGAGTTCTGCGGCACCTCCATCAGCTCCCGCTCGGGCACCACCCCGGACAAGGTGGACGCCGTGGTGCGCCACAACCCGCATGTGCTGCTGGCCCGCTGCGACCTGCGCGGCTATGGCCTGGCCCACATCACGCCCACACAGTGGACCACTACCCTGCGTGTGCTCGACGACCCCCTGCGCGCCGACAGCGGCGCCAGCACGCTCGCCCGCTTTGTCGTCCAGGACGGCCGCGCGGGGCCCGTGGCCGCGTAGACCGCAGGCGGCACGCCGCAGTGGTGGGCGGCGCCCTGAGAAATGCATTTGCTACATTTTTGATAGCTTAAAAGGCATATCCATAGGGCGGGAACGGCCTAAAAAGCTTTGAATCCGGAGCCTGTAGCGCAATGTAACGCCGCGCCCCCAAGCCGCGCCAGGCGCCGTACGATGGCCGCTGGCTCTTGCTTGCGCGCTCACTCGCTTGTTTGCTTGCTTGTCCTTTCTGCTTGTCACTTCTTGCCACCCAGGAGAAACCAGCCCATGCCCACCCCCACGCCCTCCTCCGCTGCAGCCACCCGCCCATCCGCGCCACGGCGCCACCTGGTGGCCTGCGCCGCACTCGCAGCCCTGCTGGCAGGCTGCGCCAGCAGCCCCTCGCAGTTCACCTACACCGTGCCTGCCCAGCCCGAGGGCTCATCGGGCTACACCGAAAAACCCGGCTGGGCCACCGAGAAGTTCGCAGTGGCCGCCGCCAACCCGCTGGCCACCGACGCGGGCTATCAGATCCTCAAGGCCGGTGGCTCGGCCATCGACGCCGCCATCGCCGTGCAGATGGTGCTGACCCTGGTGGAGCCCCAATCCAGCGGCATCGGCGGCGGCGCCTTCCTGCTGCACAGCACCGGCAAGCTGGTGGAGGCCTACGATGGCCGCGAGACCGCGCCCGCAGCCGCCGACGAAAAACTCTTCCTGGGCGCCGACGGCAAGCCCGTGCAGTTTTATGACGGCGTGGTGGGCGGCCGCTCGGTGGGCGTGCCCGGCACCGTGCGCATGCTGGAGATGGCGCACAAGCAGCACGGCAAGCTGCCCTGGGCCACGCTGTTCCAGCCCGCCATCACGCTGGCCGAAGGCGGCTTCAAGGTCAGTGCGCGGCTCAACACCCTGGTCAAGGCCGACGCCCACCTCAAGAAAGACCCGGTGGCCGCCGCCTACTTCTACAAACCCGACGGCGACGCCCGCGACGTGGGCTTCAACCTGCGCAACCCCGAGCTGGCCGCCGTGCTGCGCCGCATCGCCGCCGAGGGCAGCAAGGCCCTGCACGAAGGCGAGATCGCCCAGGCCATCG
>CAZAIR010000510.1:0-1547 GCA_964485225.1 uncultured Burkholderiaceae bacterium | reverse complement strand
GTCACGCCAGCGTCGTTGCGCCGCCTTGCGGGCATGCGCCCGCTGCGTTGTTGCGCCTAGCTGGCGCACCGCATCACGGCCCACTCGGCCGAGCCCGACCACCGTATCCAAGCTGGCGCCCATGCCGTTCAACCTTGCTGGCCGGCCAGGAAGCCCTGGTACCAGCGTGCGCTGTCTTTGGGCGTGCGCTTCAGCGTCTCGTAGTCGACGTGCACGATGCCGAAGCGCTTGGCGTAGCCCGAGGCCCACTCGAAGTTGTCCATCAAGCTCCACACCATGTAGGCGCCCACCGGCACGCCCTCGGCGCGGGCGGCGGCCACGGCGGCGATGTGGCGCTGGATGTAGCGCACGCGGGCCTCGTCGGCCACGCGGCCATCGACCCAAGGGTCGGGGAAGGCGCCGCCGTTTTCGGTCACCCAAAAGCTGGGGCCTGGGTAGTCGCGGTGCAGGCGCAGCAGCAGCTCGGTCAGGCCCTCGGGGTAGACCTCCCAGCCCATCTCGCTGACCTCTTTGCCGGCAGCGGCAGCGTCCCAAGGGCCGGCGGCGCTTTGCACCGAGCGCGAGTAGTAGTTGATGCCCAAGAAGTCCAGCGGCTGCTGGATGGCGGCCAGGTCGTCGTCCAGCACCACGGGCGCTTTGTCACCCAGGCTGTGCCACACATCGGCGGGGTAGCGGCCGTGCTGGATGGGGTCCAGGTACCAGCGCAGCAGCAGGCCGTCTTCCAGCGTGGCCTTGGCGCGGTCGGCCTCACTCGGGGTGGCCGGGTGGAAGGGAGCGAGGTTGAGCACGATGCCGAGCCGGGCCGTGGCACCGTCGGCCCTCAAAGCTTGCAGCGCCAGGCCGTGGCTGAGCAGCAGGTGGTGCGACACCTGCAGCGCCAGCTTCTCGTCCTTCAAGCCCGGCGCAAAGATGCCTTGCTGGTGGCCCAGCACGGCCACCACCCAGGGCTCGTTGTGCGTGGCGATCGAGCTGAGCTTGGGGCCCAGCCGGCGCTGGATGCCGCGGGCGTACTCAACGAAATGCTGCACCGTGCTGCGCGCGGCCCAGCCGCCCTGGTCCTGCAGGGCCTGCGGCAGGTCCCAGTGGTTCAGCGTCAGGTGGGCCTGCAGGCCGCGGGCGATCAAGCCGTCCACCAGACGCTCATAGAAGGCCAGGCCGGCCTCGTTCCAGTCGCCGTGGCCCAAGGGCTGCACGCGCGGCCAGCTGACCGAGAAGCGGTAGGCCTTGACGCCCAGCGAGGCGATGAGGTCGAGGTCGGCGTCCAGTCGGTGGTAGTGGTCGCAGGCGACGTCGCCGTTGCTGGCGTCGGCGATAGCGCCGGTCTGGCGGCAGAAGGTGTCCCAGATGGACGGGCCTTTGCCGTTGGCGGTGGCCGCGCCTTCGATCTGGAAAGCGCTGGTGGCCACGCCCCACACAAAGTCGGCAGGGAAGTCGGCAAGGCGCGGCAGGGTGGCCACAGGGGAGGCGTCGGTCATGGCGGTCATCAGGTCGTGGGTCACTTGACGGCACCGGCGGTGAGGCCGGCGATGAGCTGGCGCGAGGCCAGC
>CAZAIR010000509.1:0-1551 GCA_964485225.1 uncultured Burkholderiaceae bacterium | reverse complement strand
TTCGAGATCGGCTCCATCACCAAGCCCTTTGTGGGCGTGCTGCTGGCCGATGCGGTGCTGCGCCAAGAGGTGACGCTCGACCAAGCCGTGGAGTCGCTGCTGCCCGAGGGCCTGCGCTTGCGGGACAGCGCTGACGCGCCCATCCGCTTGGTGGACCTGGCCACCCACCGCAGCGGCCTGCCGCGCTTGCCGGACAACCTGCTGCCCGCCCAGGTGCCCAACCCTGCCGACCCCTACGCCCACTACGACGACGCCGCTTTGCTGGCCGGGGTGCGCCAGTTCAAGCCCACGCAGCCGCGTGACGCGCAATGGGGCTACAGCAACTTTGGCTTCGGCCTGCTGGCCTGGGTGCTGGCCCGCCGCGCGGGCTTGAGCCTGCCGGACTGGTTCCAACAGCGGTTGTTGGCGCCGCTGGGCCTGAGCGGCATGCAGGTGGCCACGCCCGGCGCCCCAGCCCCCAACGCCGTGCAGGGGCACAACCCCCAGGGCCAGGCCGTGCCGGCCTGGCACTTTCTGGCGCTGGCCGGTGCGGGCGCCTTGCGCGCCACGGCGGCCGAGTTGGCCCGCTTTGGCCAAGCCGCTGTGGGTGGGTTCGAGCACCCCTTGCGCGAAGCCTTTGCCTTGTCCCTGCAAACCCACAGCCCGCTCGGCCCCTCGCCCACCGCCCGCATGGGCCTGGGCTGGATGCTGGCAGCCGATGGCCGCTTAGCGACGCACGACGGCGGCACCTTCGGCTTCTCGTCCTCGCTGTGGCTGAACCTGCCCGAGCGGCGCGGTGCGCTGGTGTTGGCCAATGCCGCCGTGCCGGTGACCGACCTCGCCCGGCATCTGCTCGACCCGAGCCGCCCGCTGCGCGACCCCGCCGCAGAGCGCGCCGCGATCGAAGCCAACGCCAGGGCTGCGCAATCGCAAGCCGCCATGGCGCTGACCGCGGAAGCCCTGGCGCCCTTGGCCGGCGTCTACGCGCTCAACCCCGCTTTCAAGATCACCGTTCGCGCCCGAGGCACAGCCCTTTTTGCGCAAGCCACCGGCCAAGGTGAGTTCGAGTTGTTCGCCAAGGCGGAGCGGGTGTTCTTCGCGCGCATCACGCCGCTGGAGGTCACCTTCGAAGGCACCAGTGGCGCCGCACCCGCTTTGGTGCTGCGCCAAGGCGGCCAAACCTTGCGCTTTGTGCGCGAGTGAGACCCAGAAAAGAGAAACCCCGCCCGGTCATGACAACCGGGCGGGGGCTGGTGGCGAACCACCTGTGGGGCTCTGGGGCCTTTTGCTCCAGGGCTCCTGACGCGCAAGGATTGCGCCGTCGCTTGAACCTCGATTGAGGCCTTTGAAAGTTAGGCCAGCTTCGCGAGGTCTTCAAGGCCTCATTTCGAGTGCTTGCCCTCTTGACGGGAGAACAGCTTGGCGTAAAGCGCCTCAGTCTTGCTCGTCACGCTGGCCGGCATCGAGATGGTGCGACCCCACTCCCGCTGGGTCTCACCCGGCCACTTGCTGGTGGCGTCCAAGCCCATCTTGCCGCCCAGGCCGCTGACCGGCGAGGCGAAGTCCAAGTAG
>CAZAIR010000508.1:0-1552 GCA_964485225.1 uncultured Burkholderiaceae bacterium | reverse complement strand
CTCCCCAGAAACCGCTGGCTTTGTTCAACTGGGGCACCTTGTTGGGCAACTTGAGCCAACACGCCAAAGCCGAGGCCGCCTACCGGCAGGCCTTGGCGGTCAAGCCGGACTTTGCGCAGGCGCAGCTCAATCTGGCGCACCAGTTGGAGCACCAGGGCCGCAGTGGCGAGGCGCTGGCCGTGTGGCAAAAGGTGTTTGACGGGCTCGATCAGCTCGACACCGTGGGCGCCGACAAGCTCGACCTGCAACTGCACGCGCTGAACAACTCGGCGCGCCTGCTGGAGCAGCTGCGCCGCTACCCCGAGGCCGAGGCGCTGATGCACCGCAGCCTGTTGCTCAAACCCACACAAGGCGATGTGATCCAGCACTGGGTGCACATCCGCCAAAAGCAGTGCGTGTGGCCGGTGCACGCCCCGTTTGCCGACGTCACCGAGAACGCCCTGTGGGTGCACACCTCGCTTCTGGCCATGCTGTCCGCCAGCGATGACCCGGCCATGCAGCTGCTGACGGCGCAGCGCTTTGTGCACGAGAAGGTGCGCAAGTACACCGGCAAGCCCTACCACCGCCTGCACGGCCCGGCCCGGCGCGAAGGGCGCATCCGCATCGGTTACGCCTCGGGCGACCTGTGCATGCACGCCGTGGGTTTGCTCACGGCCGAGCTGTACGAGCTGCACGACAAGTCGCGCTTTGAGCTGTTTGCCTTCGACTGGAGCCGTGAAGACGGCACGCCGCTGCGCGCGCGCATCAAGGCCAGCTTCGAGCACTTTGTGAGCCTGCATGGTCAAACCGACGAGGCGGCGGCCCAGACCATTGCGCAGGCTGGCATCGACGTGCTGGTCGACCTGCAAGGGCTGACCAACGGTGCCCGCCCCAACATCTTGGTGCACCGCCCAGCCCCCGTGCAGGTCAGTTACCTGGGACTGCCCGCCACCTCGGCCGTGCCGGGCGTCGACTGGATGCTGGCCGACCGCTACGTGATGCAGCCTGATTACCTGCGCTACTGCACCGAGCAGCCGCTGTACCTGGACACCTGCTATCAGGTGAGCGACCGCCAGCGCGACATCGGCGCGCCCCCAACCCGCGCGCAATACCAACTGCCCGAATCGGCCTTCGTGTTCGCCACCTTCAACAACTGTCACAAGTACAGCGCCGAGGTGTTCGCCAGCTGGATGCGCATCCTGCAGCAGGTTCCGGGCTCGGTGCTGTGGCTGCTGGCCGATAACGCCACCGCCGAAGGCCACTTGCGTGCGGCGGCCACAGCCGCGGGCATCGCGGCCGAGCGATTGATCTTGGCGCCGCGCGTGCCCCCGGCTGATTACCTGGCGCGCTTTGCGCTAGCCGATCTGGTGCTTGACACCTTCCCGTACAACGCGGGCACCACCGCCAGCGACTGCCTGTGGGCCGGCGCGCCCATCTTGACCCGCAGCGGTCGCACCTATATCAGCCGCATGTGCGGCAGCCTGCTGACCGCTGTGGGCTTGCCCGACCTGATCACCGAGAGCCTGGCCGACTACGAGCGGCTGGCGGTGCAGATCGGCCGCAACCCTGCACG
>CAZAIR010000507.1:0-1552 GCA_964485225.1 uncultured Burkholderiaceae bacterium | reverse complement strand
GGGCTCAGGAAGGCGGTTTGCAGGTTCAGCGCCACCAGCAGGCCGAAGAACAGCGGGTCGACGCCGAAGTTGTCCAGCAGCGGGATGAAGATGGGCATGAAGATCACGATGATCTCGGTCCATTCCAGTGGCCAGCCCAGGATGAAGATGATGACCTGGCTGAGGATCAGGAACTCGGTCGTGGTCAGGTCCATGCCCTTGACCCAGTTCTCGACCAGGGCCTGACCGCCCAGCAGCGCAAAAGCCGCCGAGAAGATGGCCGAGCCCACGAACAACCAGCACACCATGGCGCTGGTCTTGGCGGTCAGGAAGACGGACTCCTTCACCTCGGTCTGCAGTCCAGCCTGTTTGTAGGCCAGCATCACCCACAGCAACACGCCGCAGCCGGCGATGGCGCCGAAGCCTGGGCTCACGTTGGTCTTGGTGAAGCCTTCGGCATGGGCGATGAACCAAGCGATGCTGATGAGCAGTGGCGCCCACAGCAGCAACCACACGATGAACACCGGGCGGCGTTGGCCCACGGGTCGCTTTTTGATGACCGAGTAGATGGCGGCCAGCAGGTAGCCGCCAAATGCCCCAACCGCCGCGGCCTCGGTAGGGGTGGCCAGGCCGAACACGATCGAGCCGAGCACCGACAAGATCAGCACCACCAGCGGGAAGAAGCTGGTGAGCAGCAGCTTGAATACCTCCAGCCGCGTGTACGACAACATGGCGTAGAAAACGAACAGGGCCAGGGCTGCAGCGCCATAGCCGATCCAAGCGCCCCAACTGCTGCCGGTGCCGGCCTGCGCTGCGCTGGCTTGCGGGCTGGCAGCCGGTGGTGGTGCCAAGCCGTCGCTTGGTGGCTCGGCCAGCGCAGCGGCGGTGGCGCCCTCGGTGGGCGGTTCGGCCAAGCCGCCGTCGGCGGGCTGGGGTTCGGCTAAGGGCTCGCTAGGAGGCTCGCTCAAGGCGTATTCGCCGACCGGCGCGGGCACGTCGGCAGCGGCGCTTGGGGGTTCGGACAATCCGCCCTCATCAGCGGCAGGCGCCACGGGGCTGGCGCTGCCCAGCGCTTCAGGCATCTCGGTGGGCGCGGCTTTGGGCAGTGGGTTGTGCTGGTGAAGCCACACCACACCGGCCACCGTCAGTACCGCGAACAAGGGCAGCAGCACCACGCCCAGTTGGCGCAGCACCGGCCCCTTGGCTTCATGGCCACCCAAGGCTTTGAGCAAGGAGGGCAGGGCGCGGGTGTTGGGGCCTTTGGCGGCATCGGCCAAGCGCTGGGTGAGTGGCGGCAGCGGTACGAAGCGGGCCTCGGCGCTCAAGGGCGGCATCAGGTTCGGCTTGAGCTTGGCCAGGATGATCACGTACAAGATGTACAGCCCCGCCAGCATGATGCCGGGGAAGAAGGCGCCGGCGTACAGCTGCACCACCGACACCCCGGCGGTGGCGCCGTAGACGATCAGCAGCACGGAGGGCGGGATGAGGATGCCCAGGCAGCCGCCGGCGGTGATCGCACCGGCCGACAGCCGCACGTCGTAGCCGCCCTTGAGCATCTGCGGCATCGCCAGCA
>CAZAIR010000506.1:0-1553 GCA_964485225.1 uncultured Burkholderiaceae bacterium | reverse complement strand
CGCGCAGGTCCAGGCTGAAGCGGCAGCGGCCGGGCACCACGTTGATCGAGCCGTTGGGCACCTGCAGCTGGCCCACGGTGCCCACGGCACCGGGCAGCGCGCTGGCGAGGCGCTCGACCGCCAGCACCAGCTCGGCCGCGGCGGTGGCGGCGTCGCGGCGCGTGGCGCCCATGGGCGTGGTACCGGCGTGGCTGGCCTGGCCGATGAACTCACCGGTGTAGCGGTGGCTGCCGTTGATGGAGGTGACCACGCCCAGGGGCAGGTTCAGCGCGTCCAGCACCGGGCCTTGTTCGATGTGCAGCTCCACGAAGCCGCGGTAGCGCGCCGGGTCGCGCTTGAGCGCGGCGATGGCGTCCATGCGCGCGGGCAGGCCCGCGGCCTGCATGGCCTCGCGCATCGTCACGCCCTGGGTGTCGGTCTGGTCCAGCCAAGCCGGGTCGAAGCCGCCGGTCAGCGCGCTGGCGGCCAAGAAGGTGGCGGGGTAGCGCTGGCCTTCTTCTTCGGCAAAGGCCACCACCTCCAGCCCGTGCTTCGGGCGTTCGCCTGTCGCGCGCAGGGCGCGCACCACGGCCATGGGCACCAGCACGCCCAAGCGGCCGTCGTACTTGCCGCCGTGGCGCACGGTGTCGTAGTGGCTGCCGGTGAGCAGGCGCGGCGCCTGCACGTCTTGGCCGTCGAACACGCCCACCACGTTGCCCACGGCGTCGATCTCGACGCGATCGAAGCCCGCCTCGCGCATCCACGCGGCCAGGTCTTGCGCGCAGGCCCGGTGGGCAGGGGTCAAGTAGGTGACGGTCAGGCCGTCGTCCACCTCGCTGTGGCGCGCCAGGTCCTCGGCGCGGTCCCACACCCACTCGCCGTCGTTGATGCGCTCGCCCACCAGCTCGGCCAGGCGCAGCTCGGCAATGCGGTGGATCTGCCGCAGGCACTCGGCGAACTCCCAATCGGGGTGGCCGTCCAGCCGGCGGGCGAAGGTCTCGATGATCTGCGTGCGGCTCAGGCCCGTGCCGCGCGGGCCCCGAACGGCCAGGATGAAAGGCCAGCCGAAGCGCGCGTGGTAATCGCGGTTCAACTGCTGCAGCTGAGCGTATTCCTCGGGGCTGCAGGCGCCCAGGCCGGCGGCGGCCTGCTCAGCACGGCTCTCGGCCGTCAGGACTGCGGCCTTGCCCACCAGCTCGGGGTGGGCGCGGATCAGGGCCAGCTGCGCCTCGCGCCCCGCGGCGTCCAGCACCTCGGCGCAGGCGCGCTTGAAGGCGGCCAGGGTGGGGTGCGGCCCGCGCGCCAGCGCTTGCTCGACGATCCAGGGCGAGTGCTCGTACAGGCCCTGCAGTTGCTCGCGTTTCAGGTCCATGCGAAGGCCGTGTTCGGGTCGTAGGGGTGCACGTCGCGCCAGTGCTGCGCGATGTCGATGCGGCGGGTGATCCACACGCGGTTGTGGGCCTGCACGTGGTCCAGGAAGCGCTGCAACGCGCGCATGCGCCCCGGGCGGCCGAGCAGGCGGCAGTGCATGCCGATGCTCATCATGCTGGGCCGCTCGTCGCCTTCGGCGTAGT
>CAZAIR010000505.1:0-1560 GCA_964485225.1 uncultured Burkholderiaceae bacterium | reverse complement strand
GCAAAGCCGCCGCAAGGCGGCTTTGTTGTTTCTAGGCGGGTGTCGGCCAAGCGCGGTAGGGGCGGGCTTTCATAATCCATCGCATGCTTGTTTTCCGGGGTTTCCATCACCGCGCTTTGGCGCCGGCCTGTGCACTCACCATCGGCACGTTTGACGGTGTGCACCGCGGCCACCAAGCCATGCTGGCCTTGCTGAAGTCCGAGGCCGAGCACCGGGGTTTGCCCAGCTGCGTGCTGACCTTCGAGCCGCACCCCCGCGACCACTTTGCCCGCCTCAGCGGCCAAGCCCAGATGGCGCCCGCCCGGGTGGCGGGCTTGCGCGACAAGCTCGGGGAGCTTGCGCGCTGCGGCATCGACCAAACCGTGGTGCTGCCGTTCACCAGCCAGCTCGCCAGCTTGAGCCCACGCGCCTTCGTGGACGAGGTGCTGGTGCAGGGGCTGGGCGCTCGCTACGTGTTGGTGGGCGATGACTTCCGCTTCGGGGCCAAGCGCCAGGGCGACTACGCCACGCTGGACGCCCTGGGCAACGCGGCCGGCTTCGACGTGGCGCGCATGATGAGCTACGAGGTGCATGGCCTGCGCGTGAGCTCGTCGGCCGTGCGCGAAGCGCTGGCCCGCGGCGACATGGCGCAAGCCCAAACGCTACTGGGCCGCCCACTGACCGTGAGCGGCCGCGTGCTGCACGGGCAAAAGCTCGGGCGCACATTGGGCAGTGGCTTCCGCACCTTGAACCTGCGGGTGGCCGCGCACAAGCCAGCGGCGCAGGGCATCTTCGTGGTGCGCACGCACGGCTTAGGGCCCGAGCCCCTTCCCGGCGTGGCCAGCTTGGGCTGTCGCCCCACGGTGGACGACAGCGGGCGCATGCTGCTCGAGGTCCACTGCTTGACATGGCCCGATAGCCTCGGTCTGGAGGGGGGCTACGGTAGACTCGTCCGCGTGGAACTGCTGCACAAACTGCGTGATGAAGCCCGTTACGACGGGCTGGAGGCGCTGACGGCTGCGATCGCGGCTGATGTGGATGCAGCCCACGCTTGGCTGGCTGACCACGCCGCCCAACGCCGCCAAACCACGCGCGACCGAATTTGAGGGTCTGCCGCAGCCTGCGGCGCTTGTTCACAGCCCTCCCCCACCTTCCTTTTCTGCGCCTTGCCGCAGCGCCTCGCCATGAGCACGACCCCCGACTACCGCACCACGCTCAACCTGCCGGACACCGCTTTCCCGATGCGCGGCGACCTGCCTAAGCGAGAGCCGGGCTGGATTGCAGACTGGCAGAAGCAAGGCCGCTACGAGGACCTGCGTGCGGCCCGCCAAGGCGCGCCGAAGTTCGTGCTGCATGACGGCCCGCCCTACGCCAACGGCGCCATCCACATCGGCCACGCCGTCAACAAGGTGCTGAAGGACATGGTCGTGAAGAGCCGGCAGTTGGCGGGCTTCGACGCGGCCTACATCCCCGGCTGGGATTGCCACGGCCTGCCGATCGAAAACGCCATCGAAAAGCAGTTCGGGCGCAACCTCAGCCGCGACGACATGCAGGCCAAGAGCCGCGCCTACGCCACCGAGC
>CAZAIR010000504.1:0-1570 GCA_964485225.1 uncultured Burkholderiaceae bacterium | reverse complement strand
GACGGTTATCTGCGCGTGGTCGGCAAGGGCAACAAGGAGCGGCTGGTGCCGCTGGGCGAGGTAGCCGAGGACTGGTTGCGGCGCTATCTGGCGGAGGCGCGCACGCTGATCCTGGGTGCGCATCGTTGCGACGCGGTGTTTGTCAGCCGTCGCAAGCAAGCACTGACCCGGCAGATGGCCTGGGTGCTGATCACGCGCTATGCACGGCAGGCGCAGTTGCCACCCTTGAGCCCGCACACCCTGCGTCATGCCTTCGCCACCCACCTGGTCAATCACGGCGCCGACCTGCGCGTGGTGCAGCTGTTGCTGGGGCATGCCAGCCTGTCCACCACCCAGATCTATACCCATGTCGCACGCGAGCGTCTGAAGGCGCTGCACCTGGCACATCACCCGCGCGGCTAAGCGCCACGAACAAAACCCCTGATCCTGCGTTGCGCCTCCTTGTCGTACGACTTGTACTGTCTGCGTCGGCGCGCCTTGGCTCAGGTGCCCTGCGAGGTTTTGTCAGCGGCTAAGGTTGGCCGCAGGCAAGAAAAAACCCCGCGTCGTGACGCGGGGTTTTGCTTTGTACATCAGCCTCAGGCAACGTCGACGGTTTCCTCGAAACTCAGCTGGATCTTCTCCGCGTCGTCGATGTCCACCGTCACCTCACCGCCATTTGCCAGGCGACCGAACAGCAGCTCGTCGGCCAGCGCCTTGCGGATCAGGTCCTGGATCAGGCGTGCCATCGGACGGGCGCCCATCAGCGGGTCGAAGCCCTTCTTCGCAAGGTAGGTACGCAACTCGTCGGAGAAGTGGACCTCCACTTTCTTCTCTTGCAGCTGCTGTTCCAGTTGCATCAGGAACTTGTCCACCACCTGCAGGATGATCTGCTCGTCCAGCATGCGGAACGGGATGGTGGCATCCAGCCGGTTGCGGAATTCCGGACTGAACAGGCGCTTGATGTCCGTCATTTCATCGCCGGCCTGCTTGGTGTTGGTGAAGCCCATGCTCGGCTTGGCCAGCGCTTCGGCTCCGGCGTTGGTGGTCATGATGATCACCACGTTGCGGAAGTCGGCCTTGCGCCCGTTGTTGTCGGTCAGGGTGCCGTGGTCCATGACCTGCAGCAGCACGTTGAAGATGTCCGGGTGCGCCTTCTCGATCTCGTCGAGCAGCAGCACGCAGTGCGGCTTCTTGGTGATGGCCTCGGTGAGCAGACCGCCCTGGTCGAAGCCCACATAGCCCGGGGGCGCGCCGATCAGGCGGCTCACGGCGTGGCGCTCCATGTACTCCGACATGTCGAAGCGGATCAGGTCGATGCCCAGGATGTAGGCCAGCTGCTTGGCGACTTCGGTCTTGCCGACGCCGGTGGGGCCGCTGAACAGGAAGCTGCCGACCGGCTTGTCGGGCTTGCCCAGGCCGGAACGCGCCATCTTGATGGCGGCGGCCAGCGCTTCCACGGCCGGGTCCTGGCCGAAGACCACGCTCTTCAGGTCGCGCTCCAGGGTCTTGAGCTTGTCGCGGTCGTCGCTGGAGACGCTGGCCGGCGGGATGCGCGCGATCTTCGCGACGATCTCTTCGACCTCGGAGC
>CAZAIR010000503.1:0-1572 GCA_964485225.1 uncultured Burkholderiaceae bacterium | reverse complement strand
TACGGCGTGGGCCGCACCAAGGACGTGGGCGTGTGGTGGAAGTGGAAGATCGACCCCATGAGCGTGGACGCGGTGCTCATCTACGCCCAGCGCGGCCACGGGCGGCGGGCCAGTCTGTACACCGACTACACCTTTGCCGTGTGGAACGGCCCGCAGGATGACCCAGACCGGCAACTGGTGCCCTTTGCCAAGGCGTATTCGGGCCTGACCGACGCCGAAATCGCGCAGGTGGACGCCATCATCCGCAAGACCACGCGCGAGAGCTTTGGCCCGGTGCGCAGCGTGGAGGCCACGCAGGTGTTCGAGCTGGGCTTTGAAGGCATTGCGCGCAGCCCGCGCCACAAGAGCGGCATTGCGGTGCGCTTTCCGCGCATGCTGCGCTGGCGGCAGGACAAGCCCGTGGCCGAGGCCGATACGCTGCAGACGCTGGCCGCGCTGCTGCCGGACACCAGCGCATGAGTGAAGCCCGCGCATGACCGACAGCACCGCAGCCCGCTGGATGGCCGCCCGGGGCTGGCAGCCCTTCGCCTTCCAGCAGCAGGTGTGGCAAGCCATGGGCGAGGGCCGCTCGGGCCTGCTGCACGCCACCACGGGTGCGGGCAAAACCTACGCGGTGTGGCTGGGCGCGCTGCAGCACCTGGCGGCCCCGGCACCCGCGCCTGAAGCAAGCCCCAAGGCACGCCGCGCCAGCGCACCACCGCTCACCGTGCTGTGGATCACCCCCATGCGCGCGCTGGCGGCCGACTCGCTGCGCGCTCTGCAAGAGCCCCTGCCCGACCTGGCCCCGCAGTGGACCAGCGGCCTGCGCACCGGCGACACCGCCAGCGGCGAGCGCGCCGCGCAAGACCGCCGTCTGCCCACGCTGCTGGTGACCACGCCCGAAAGCGTGTCGCTGCTGCTGGCCCGCGCCGATGCGCGCGAGCGCTTGGCCAGCGTGCAGCTGGTGGTGGTGGACGAATGGCACGAGCTGGTGGGCAACAAGCGCGGCGTGCAGGTGCAGCTGGCGCTGGCGCGCCTGTCGGGCTGGAACCCGGCGCTGCAGGTGTGGGGCATGTCGGCCACGCTGGGCAACCTGGAGGAGGCCCTGCACACCTTGCTGCCGCAGCCCGTGCCCAGCGCGCCCGGCGCGCCGCAACCACCGCCCGCCGTGCTGGTGCAGGGCCGCATCGACAAGCGGCTGGAGGTGCAGGTGATGCTGCCCGCGCGTGCCGACCGCTTTGCGTGGGCGGGCCACATGGGGCTGAGCCTGCTGCCGCAGGTGGTGCAGTCGATCGAAGCGGCGGCGTCCACCTTGGTGTTCACCAACACCCGGTCGCAAGCAGAGCGCTGGTACCAGGCGCTGCTGGAGGCGCGGCCCGACTGGGCGGGCACCATTGCGCTGCACCATGGGTCGCTGGGGCATGAGGTGCGCGACTGGGTCGAGCAAGGCCTCAAGGCCGGGCAGCTCAAGGCCGTGGTGTGCACATCGAGCCTGGACCTGGGCGTGGACTTTTTGCCGGTGGAGCAGGTGCTGCAAATCGGCTCGGCCAAGGGCGTGGCGCGGCTGGTGCAGCGCGCGGGCCGCTCGGGCCA
>CAZAIR010000502.1:0-1574 GCA_964485225.1 uncultured Burkholderiaceae bacterium | reverse complement strand
GCGCCTTGCAGGCGGTCGCGGGGTGGGGAACTGGGCATGGGGGCATCCTGTCCCGGGCGGCGCCCAGTGGTGCCCCACGATACGTCAGGCGCTGGGCGGCACCCAGCGGGCCAGCAGGCCCTGGTGGCGTTGGTGCCACTCGCCCAGGCGCTGGGCGGCGTCACCGCCGAACTGGCCCTGCACGAAGGCGGCCACAAGCTCCTTGGTGGCCGCTTTGATACGCGGGTTGGCCACCGCGCCGCCGGTGCCGGCGCGGTCGGTGAACACAGAGTGGGAGCCACCCTCGAACACCGCCAGGCCCTTGACGGCGCTGCCGGTGGCCTCGAACAAAGCCACCCGCTCGGCCGCCACGCTGTTGTAGCCGGGCACGCGGATGGTGTCGTCGGTGGCGGTGATGTGCAGCGTGGGCAGCCGGATGGCGGCCAGCGCGCGCTCGGGCTCGGCCACACCGTGCAGGGGCGGCGCTGAAATGAGCACCGCCGCGCGGATGCGGGGGTCGGCCAAGGGCTCTTCGCCGGGGATGGCGGCACCGGCCAGCAGCAGGCTGGTGTTGGCGCCGTAGCTGTGGCCGGCCATGGCGATGCGGCCGGGGTCGATCAGGCCGGGGCGTTCGCGCAGCAGTTGGTCCAGCGCAAACCGCACGTCCAGCGTGCGGGCGCGGGCTTCGGCGGTTTGCGCAGCGGCTTGCAAGCGGCCCACCAGGCTGAAAACGCTGCCACTCCAGAGCGCGCGGTCGCTGCCCACGTGCTGCACATGCAGTGCCGCCACACCCTGGGCGGCCAGGTGGCGGCCGATGTAGCTGTAGCCCCGGCGCGAGCCCCCGATGCCGTGCGAGAACAGCAACAGCGGCAAGGCCTGGGGCGAGGGTTCAGCCGGCAGGTACAGGCGCACCGGCACGGGGCGCTGGCGGCTGCTGTCGCTCCAGTCCAGGTCCTGGGCCAGCCAGGCCGGCGCAGCGGCTGGGCTGGAGGCTGCGCCTGCCGAACCCGGGTCCTCGCGCGCCCAAGCGGCGCTGGCACTGGCGCTGGCCGCCAAGCAGCCCAGCAGGAGTTGGCGGCGCTTCATCATGCGGTGCCTTGTGTGGCCTTGGCCGGCTTGAAGCGGCGCGGCGTGAGTGCTTGGATCATGTCGTCCACCAGCGTGTACAGCACCGGGATCACCAGCAAGCTCAAGAAGGTGGAGGTGATGAGGCCACCAATCACCACGATGGCCATCGGCGCCCGGAAGCTGGGGTCGGTGCCGAAGCCCAGGGCGATGGGCATCATGCCGGCGCCCATGGCGAGCGTGGTCATGACGATGGGCCGGGCGCGCTTGTGACAGGCGTCGATGATGGCGTCGAGCCGGCCCATGCCTTGATCGCGCATCGCGACGATGGCGTACTCCACCAGCAAGATCGAGTTCTTGGTGGCAATGCCCATCAGCATGATCATGCCGATCATGGCGGGCATCGAGAGGTCGGTGCCCGTCACGAACAGCGCCAAGATGGCGCCAGGCACCGACAGCACCAACGCACCCAAGATGGTGACCGGCTGCACCCAGGCGTGGAACAGCAGCACCAGCACGATGTAGATGCA
>CAZAIR010000501.1:0-1591 GCA_964485225.1 uncultured Burkholderiaceae bacterium | reverse complement strand
CTGGGACAGGCGGATCTCGCGGCCGCGCGCAATGCCGGCCAACAGGTAGGCCGCAAAGCGAATCGGCACCACCATCGAGCTCGGGGTGTTGGGCCGCTCGGAGCGTCCCGATGCATCGCCTGCAGACGAGGCGCTGCGCGCCACTGCCTGCGCCTGCAGCGGTTTGGATTGGAACCAGCGGGTGGGATCGACCATGGCAGGACTGTACGGGTTATCCCTATATCGACAAGGACGCCTGCACCTAAAGCCGTGGGAACCCGACGGACGGGCCTCCCACCGCGAACTACAGCGGCAGAGCCGTGGTGCTTTTCACGCGGTCCATCACAAAGCTGGTTTTGCAGTCCTGCACGCTGGGGTGCTTGAGCAGCGTGTCCATGATGAACCGCGAGTAGGCCGCCATGTCCGCCACGACCAGGCGCAGGTGAAAGTCCATGTCGCCGGTGAGCGCGGCACACTCCACCACCTCCGGCCACGACTGCACGCTGGCGCGAAACAGGTCCATGGGATTGCGCTTGGCGCTGTCGAAGTGCTTCTCCAGGCGCACGCTCACATGGGCCGTCAGCCCCAAGCCCACGGCTTCTGGCCGGACCAGGGCCACGTAGCGGTCAATCACATGCGCCTCTTCCAGCCGCCGCACACGGCGAAGCACCGCGCTGGGCGACAGGCCCACCGCCTCGGCGATCTGGTCGTAGGTGGCGCGCCCATCGGCCTGCAGGCTGCGCAAGATGTGTCGATCAAGCTTGTCGAGTGCTTCCATGCGTCGCATTGTGCAAGATTCCTGCAAATTCAACGAGAAATGCGCCCTGAAACGCTGGAATCGTGACACCCTGCGCCGATACAGTGGCTCTTTCACACCCGCCCAAGGAGACACCGATGAACACCGCCCTGCCCGCCGCCGCCACCTGGGACAACCCCATGGGCACCGATGGCTTCGAATTCATCGAATACGCCGCCCCCGACCCGGTGGCCATGGGCGCGCTGTTCGAGCGCATGGGCTTCAAGCCGATCGCGAAGCACCGCCACAAGGCCGTGACGCTCTACCGCCAGGGCGAGATCAACTTCATCATCAACGCCGAACCCGACAGCTTTGCGCAGCGCTTTGCACGGCTGCACGGCCCCAGCGTGTGCGCCATTGCGTTCCGCGTGGCCGATGCGAAGGCCGCCTACGAGCGTGCCATCGCCCTGGGCGCCTGGGGCTATGCGCAATCGGCCGGCCCGGGCGAGCTGAACATCCCGGCCATCAAGGGCATTGGCGACTCCATCATTTATTTCATCGACAAGTGGCGCGGCAAGAACGGCGCCCAGACCGGCGACATCGGCAACATCGGTTTCTTTGATGTGGACTTCGAGCCGCTGCCCGGCGCCGAGCTCAACCCGGCAGGGCACGGCCTGACGTACATCGATCACCTCACACACAACGTGCACCGCGGCCGCATGGACGAGTGGGCCGGCTTCTATGAGCGCCTGTTCAACTTCCGCGAGGTGCGTTACTTCGACATTGAAGGCCAGGCCACGGGCGTCAAGAGCAAGGCCATGACCAGCCCGTGCGGCAAGATCCGCATCCCGATCAACGAAGAGGGCAACGAAAAGT
>CAZAIR010000500.1:0-1591 GCA_964485225.1 uncultured Burkholderiaceae bacterium | reverse complement strand
AAGCCGGCTACGCGCCCGAGATGGCCTACTTCGAGTGCTTGCACGAGCTCAAGCTGATCGTGGACCTGATCTACGAAGGCGGCATCGCCAACATGAACTACTCGATCTCGAACAACGCCGAGTACGGCGAGTACGTGACCGGCCCCGAGGTGATCACCGCGCAAAGCAAGGCGGCGATGAAAGAGTGCCTGCGCCGCATCCAGACCGGTGAGTACGCCAAGAGCTTCATCCTGGAAAACCAAGCCGGCGCCCCGACCCTGATCAGCCGCCGCCGCTTGATGGCCGAGCACCCGATCGAAATCGTGGGCGAGAAGCTGCGCGACATGATGCCCTGGATCAAGGCCAACAAGATGGTGGACAAGAGCCGCAACTGATTGCGCGTCTGCGTCACCTCAAGGGCGGCTTCGGCTGCCCTTTTTCGTTGTGGGTGCGCTCAGGTCGCTAGAACTTGGCCTGGGCGTCCTCAGGTGGCCCAGATGCGCGGCTCGTGCGGCGCCAGCCCCCAAGCCCGTTCGCGCCAAGCGCCGCGCACGCGGCGGATCAAGGCGGTGGGCGCTTCCAACTCGTGGGCCAGCACGCGCAGCACGGCCAAGCGGCCTTGCAGCAGGGTGGCGCCAGCGGTCAGCCCGCTGTCGGCGATGGCGCTGCGCGCGTCGTCCAGCAAGCCTTCGGCCAAGCCGGGCTCGAACGGCTCGGCCTGCGCCATCACCAGCGTGCCCAGCGCGCGGTGGCCGGCCAGGCCGCAGGGCCCGTCGAGCAAGGCGCGGTCGTCGGCCCGCAGCCAGCCGCGGTCCAGCCACAGGCCCTCGATCTCCAGGTGCTGCAGCAGCGCGCCGTGGTCGAAGGGCAGGTGGGCTTCGCGCAGGCCCAGGGCCAGCAGTTCGCTGGCGATCATTTGGCCCTGCAACTGCACGCGCAGCTCGTTGCGACCCAGGCAGCCGCGGTAGGCCAGGGTCTCTTGCGGCAGCCATTCCAGCCGCGCGCCGGGGGCCACGTGGGCGTGCACGGCTTGCACGGCTTCGCCTTGCACGCTGCGGTAGTAGCGGGTGGCGGCTGGGGTGGTGGCCAGCAGGTGGGCACCGGTCTGCACGTCCAGGCTGATGTCGAGCCGGTCGCCGCCCACCAAGCCGCCGGGTGGGTGGACGAGCACCGCGTGAGCCACCCCGGGACCCTCGGGGTAGAGGGTCTTGAGCAGGCGCAGCGGCCCTTCGTGCTCGGCGTGCACGGGCGTGGTGTCGCCGTCGCTGCGCGCCGTCAGCCCTAAGCGCGCGGGCCAGCGGATGCCGGGATCACGCTGCAACGAGCAGGCCCTTGGTTTCGATGAAGCGGATGACCTCGTCCAGGCCGGCCTGGGTTTTGAGGTTGGTCATCACCCAAGGCTTGGTGGGGCGCATGCGGGCGGTGTCGCTGCGCATCACGTCCAGATTGGCGCCGACGTGTGGCGCCAGGTCGGTCTTGTTGATGACAAACAGGTCGCTCTTGGTGATCCCGGGGCCGCCTTTGCGCGGGATCTTCTCGCCCGCGGCCACGTCGATGACGTAGACCGTGAGGTCGCTGAGCTCGGGGCTGAAGGTGGCGGCCAGGTTGTCGC
>CAZAIR010000499.1:0-1598 GCA_964485225.1 uncultured Burkholderiaceae bacterium | reverse complement strand
CGGTGAAGGGCTTGCACAGCACCAGCAGGTTGCGGCCTTGGGCATCGCGGCCTTCGCTCTGTTCGGGCATGTGGTGGTTGTGCAGTTTGTCCTGCGTGACCAGGGGCTGGCCGGTGCCGGTGTGCACCAGGTCGTGCAGCAGTTCGACCACGGACTGGCCCTGCAGCGGCACCTGAGGGTCTCCGCCCACGTGCCGGCGTGCCGCCATGTTGGTGAGCAGGATGCGCCCCTGCGGGTCGCAGACGATGGTGGGGGAGGGCAGCTGCTGCAGGCTTTCGCTCACGAAGTGGTGCAGGTCGCGCAACTGGCGCGACGCGCGTTCCACAGCATTGATGCGTTTTTCCAGAAAGTCACCGGAATCGCCGGGGCGGTGCTGCAGCCGCATCGACAGGCCGTCGCGTTGCAGGCGCTCCATCTCCAGTCGCAGGAAGTGTGCGGCTGCGCTCAGGCGCCGCCAGCTCCACAGCGGATAGGCCAGCACCAGCCCGGTCAGAGCCGCAGCGGGTGCGAACTGCAGGCCTATCCACGAAGGCAGGGCCACGCTGAGCAGCAGGGTGACCACGCCCAGCGCTGCGCTGGTGAGCAAGGCCACGAAGGGGCCCAGCAACAGCAGAGCCAGCAGCGCGCACACCACGGGCGCCAGGTTGAACAGGGTGTTGAGGGCGGTGGCGGCAGGCTCGATCCGCACGCCCGACAGGCGGCCGTCCAGCACCTGGGCCACCACCTCCACGCCGGGCATCAGCCGCGATTGCTCGCTCACAGGTGTGGCAAACATGTCGCCCAGGCCCGAGGCCGCAGCGCCCACGATCACGTATTTGCCGCGAAACGCATCTGCCGGCACTTGGCCGCGCAGCACATCGATGTAGGAGTACGTGGTGAAGTGGCCGGGGCCGCCGGCATAGGCAATCAGCGTGCGGTCAGCGCGTTGCCAGGGGCCACTGCCTGGACGCTCTGTGGCTGCAGCGCCATCGGCCACCGGTGCGGCGTGCGCTGCATTGCACTGGGGCGAATTGTGTGATGCGGATGTGGAAGCGGCCACGCACTGCAGCGCCATGCTGAAGTGCTGCCAGGGCGCGGCGGCGGGCCCTTCCTGCAGGTAGAGGCTGCGCACCACGCCGTCGTTGTCGGGGGCCACATGCACATGGCCCAGGCCGGCTGCGGCGTCTGCAAATGCGGGCCAGGGCAGGTCGGCCATGTTGGCTGCCGGGCCGTGACCGCGTCGCAGCACCGGAAGCACCACCCGCCCACTGCGTCGCATGGCGTCGGCCAGCAGCACATCGTCCTCGGGGTAGTCCAGGTCTTCTTCGTTGAACAGGACGTCCATGCCGATGGCGCGGGGCTGCTGTGCCGATACGCGCGCGATCAGCTCTGCGTGCAGCGCCCGGCGCCAGGGCCAGCGGCCAATGGCCGCGATGCTGGGGTCGTCGATGGCAACGATGACGATGTCGGGGTGCGCGGGGCGCGAAAGCAGGCGCAGGCCAGCGTCCTGCACCAGGTGGTTCATCCGGCTCAGGCTGTCGGCGGTGCTGAGCCAGGCCACCAGCCCCAGCAAGGCGGCGGCCAGAAGGCTCCATTCCAGGCGCCGTTGCTGGCCCCGG
>CAZAIR010000498.1:0-1608 GCA_964485225.1 uncultured Burkholderiaceae bacterium | reverse complement strand
GCTGGCAGTTCGCGCAGCACGCGCCGGCCCACATCGCCACAACCAACGATCAACAGTTGCATGGAATGCCCTAGACAATGCCGATCAGTCTAAAAGCGCCCTGCCAGCCAGGCCCGATCCCTATGTCCCTGACCATCACCGTTCAACCTGCCGGCCGCAGCTTCCAAGTGGCCCGCGACACCACCATCTTGGGCGCCGCCATCGAGCAAGGCATCGGCCTGCCCTATGGCTGCAAAGACGGCGCCTGTGGCTCGTGCAAGAGCCGCTTGATTGAGGGCCGCGTGATTCATGGCGCGCATCAAACCAAGGCCTTGAGCGAAGCCGAAGAGGCCGCCGGCTGGGTGCTGACGTGCTGCGCCAGCCCGCAAACCGATTGCGTGATCGAGGCCCGCAGCGTGCCGGCCGAAGGCCTGCACCCGGTGCTGAAGATGCCGGTGCGGGTGAGCAGCCTGAGCCGCCCTGCTCCCGATGTCTTGATCGTGAAGCTGCAACTGCCCGCCACGCAGAACTTCAAGTACCACGCAGGCCAGTACCTGGAGTTCATCTTGCGCGATGGCGCGCGACGCAGCTACAGCATGGCCAATGCACCCGACGGCGGCTCTGAGGCCGAACTGCACATCCGCCACATGCCGGGTGGCAAGTTCACCGACCACGCCTTCACGGCCCTGAAAGAGCGCGACATCCTGCGGGCCGAGGGGCCCTTTGGCAGCTTCTTCCTGCGCGACGGCGATGCCCCCTTGATCCTGCTGGCCAGCGGCACCGGCTTTGCGCCCATCAAGGCGCTGATCGAGCAACTGGAGCGCACCGGCCAGCAGCGCCCCGCCACGCTGTACTGGGGTGGCCGCCGCCCGCAGGACTTGTACCTGCACGACTGGGCCTTGGCCGCCGCCGCGCGCCTGCCTTGGCTGACCTACGTGCCCGTGGTCAGCGACGCCACGGCTGACGACGCCTGGAGCGGCCGCACCGGCTTCGTGCACCATGCCGTGCTGCAGGATCATCCCGACCTGCGCGAGCACGCTGTGTACGCCTGCGGCGCCCCGATCGTGGTCGAGAGCGCGCGGCGAGACTTCAGCGCGCAGGCTGGCCTGCCGGATGAAGCCTTCTTTGCCGACGCATTCACCAGCGAAGCCGACAAGCACTGATGTTCACCCCGCCTTTCACGCCGGCCGAGCAGATCGACGCAGCGCTGGCCCAAGCCGGCTGTGCCGTGCTGGCGCCCGCCACCACACAAGCCTGGCTTCAACAGCCCTTGGAGGACCTGCTGGCCCTTCACCGCTTCTGGAATCAACTGCCCCCTGACCAACACCTGAAGGACGGTGGCCGTTACCGCCGCCGGCGGCACAGTTGCTGGGAGTTGCAAGGCGGCTCGGCGCGCCAGGTGGCCCACCGGGCGCACTGGCAAAGCCTGGACTACAACGCCCTGCACGGCGGCATCGAGCGCTGGTTCGACCCCATTGAACCCGCTATGGCCGGAGCGCCAGCGTGGGTCAACCTGCTGCTGCGACTGGCCGAATTGGCCAATACGCTGCACGGCCCCCAGGCTTGGTACGCCGAGGCGCACCCGTTTCGTATCGACACCACCGACGGCATCGGCCGCCCCACGCCCGA
>CAZAIR010000497.1:0-1609 GCA_964485225.1 uncultured Burkholderiaceae bacterium | reverse complement strand
CGCAAGGCCGCTGGACGGAACTCGATCCCAGCCTGCAGCGCCGCGTCGAGGATGCCGGCGAGGTGCTGGAGGTGGCTGCGGCGGGACGCAAAGCCTGGATTGACGCTGTGGCCGCCCAGCAGGTCCTGAAGCACCAGCGTGACATGCTGGAGGCGGCTCAGGCTGCCTATGAACTGGGGCAGCGCATGGTGACGGTGGGCAACTGGAGCAAGCTGCAACTGTCTCCCGTACAACTGGCTGCGTCCAACGCACGCATGAATCTGCGGCGAGCACAGCAAGCCGCCGCCCAGGCCCAGGCCAATCTGGTCAAGACGATGGGGCAAACAGGCCTTCAGGATGGCTTTGCGCTGCCGGACCAGCTGCCTGCTATCCCGGTGCAACCCATGACAGCGGCCGAACTGCAGAAACGGGCTGAAGCGGTTCGCAGTCATTTGCCAGATGCAGAAAGCCTGCGCAACCGTGCTCTGTCGAAGTCGGCCATGAACGTTTACTGGGCCGCCCATGCGTTGGCGCAGGACAGCCAGGGAGACATTCTGAAAACCCGTGAGTTCATCACCGAAGAGACGGTGCTGCACTACAACGGCATGCTCAAGAGCGTATGGGACCTGCTGGACGAGGTGCGCAACCAGTCCCAGGCCACCGTGGACGCCATCGGCGCTCAGCGCGACTTCTGGATCGCTGAAGCCGATCTGCAGTGGGTATTGCAAGGCGGAGAGCCCGACAGTTTTGTGAGCCTGGGGGGCGCCGGTGGCGATGCCCCGGCTGCAGCAGCGCATTGAAAGGACACAACACATGACCAACACCAATTCCAGACGCCAGTTTTTCGCAGGCGCAGCCGCTTCCGTGGCAGGCCTGGCCGTTGCCCGCTCCGCCCTGGCAGGTTTGCCGGAGCCCGTCATCCAGACGTCGGTAGAAACCGCGCCGCCCTTGATTCCGACCACCGGTCGGCCCTACAACCCAGTGGTGACCCTCAACGGCTGGACGCTGCCATGGCGCATGAACGATGGCGTCAAGGAATTCCACCTGGTGGCTGAGCCGGTGGTGCGTGAGGTTTCGCCAGGCTTCAAGGTCAACATGTGGGGTTACAACGGCCAGAGCCCGGGACCCACCATCGAAGTGGTCGAAGGCGACCGCGTCCGCATCTTTGTGACCAACAAGCTGCCCGAGCACACCACCATCCACTGGCACGGTCAGCGTCTGCCCAGTGGCATGGACGGCGTCGGGGGTCTGAACCAACGCGCGATTCCCGTGGGCAAGACCTTTGTGTATGAATTTGAGGCGCGGCGACCCGGCACCTTCATGTACCACCCGCATGCGGACGAGATGGTGCAGATGGCCATGGGCATGATGGGCATGTGGGTGACCCACCCCAAGGCCAAACACCCGCACATCAGCGAGGTGGACCGGGACTTCTGCTTCCTGCTCAATGCGTTTGACGTGGAGCCCGGCAGCAAGACGCCCAAGATCAACACCATGACCGACTTCAACATCTGGTGCTGGAACAGCCGGGTGTTCCCGGCCATCGACACGCTGAACGTGCGATTGAACGACCGGGTGCGCATCCGGGTGGGCAACCTCACCATGACCAACCACCCGATCCACCTGCACG
>CAZAIR010000496.1:0-1610 GCA_964485225.1 uncultured Burkholderiaceae bacterium | reverse complement strand
CAAAACGGTGGATGGGTCCTTCCTTAGAGCGCTCGCGCCCGGGTTGTGTGACAGCGCAGCCAGGTTGAAGCGCTCAGGAGGGCGCTGGGCTCGGGCGGGCCGCGTCAGCCGCGCCCGGCACCACCCGCAACGAATGGCAGACCTGTTGCACATCCCGGCCTTTCAGGCTCTCAGGCCAGAACGATTGGGACGTGCTGACGGCGGCACGTTCGGTCGGGCTACCGGTCATCACCGTGCGCAGCCAGTCTTGGTAGGCCGAGACCCGCGTGTAGCGCTCTTTGACCCCGTACTCGCCCACGGCATGGAACCAACTGTCGGTGCGCGAACTGACGCCCAGCAGCAGGTGGCCCCCGCCGGCCTGCGGCACAAAAGCCGGCCCGCCGCTGTCGCCGTTGCCCGACACGCCCTCCAGCGCTTCGGCCTGTGCACCTTGGTCAAAGCGGAACAGGAGGTCGCCGCCCTGTGCGGCCAGCACGCGGTTCTGGGCCCGGCGCAGTTGGCCGTCAGGCTTGCGCTTGGCTTGGCCCTTGAGGCCGTTGCCACTATCCCCTGCCCCGATGAACCAAACCAGCTGACCCGCCTCGTTCGAGGCCGTGTAAAGCGCAGCCGGCTGCACCGAATGGACCGGGCGCGCCAGCTTGATCAAGGCCAGGTCGTGCGCACCGTCTGGGCGGTACTGGTGATGGCTGTAGCGCGCCTCGACCGCCACCGTCTCCTCCCCCACGCGGATGGGTTGGCCTTTGTCCAAGCAGAACACCGTGTGCGCGGCCGTGAGCACCCATTCCGGATGGACCAAGGTGCCGTGCGCGCCCACCCGGTAGAACGTGGCCAATGGGGGAAAGTCAGCCGGCTTGGCCAGGTAGCGCGCCTCGTCCACATCGTGGCGGCCCACGATGGCGAACACCGGCACAGACAAGCCCAGCATCAGGGCCAAGCCAAAGGCGTTTCGGGTCATGGGGCATGGGTGGGGTGGCACAGGCGCCGCAATCTAGCCGCTGCCTGCCGGGCCAGGCGGTGCTGTGCGACAGGCTGCACAAAGCACAGGGCCTGGTGCGCCCGGCTGTGATGCAAGGAACTTGCTCAGCGTTGCTTCAGGCGGCTGCAGCAGCGCGCCGTCAGCGCTTGCAGCGCCGCCACGCCCACGGGTGGCTCGGCCTGCCACGGCAGCACGTGGCGTCCATCAGCAGCAACGTGTGGCCCGTGGGCGCCGTGTCCAGCACCACGAAGCCGCGCCGCGCGCTGTTCACCGTGCGCGAGAAGGCGTGGAACACGGCCACCTCTTCGGTGCAGGGCGAGCGCAGGTCTTCCAGCAGCAGCGCGTGGCCGTCAGGTGCGCGGCCGGGTCGGTGGTCGACAGCTGCACCGTCTTGCCCCGCGCCACCAGGGCCGGGGCCAACGCGGCGGACTGTGCGCTGGGTCAAGGTCCGGGCCCATGACGCCGCACGTGTGCAAACGTCAGCGTTGGGGCTTCGCGGCAATGAGGTGTGCCGCACCAAGCGTAGGGTCCGCTAGGAGTAGCCCTCTCGAAGCGAGTCAATGCTTCAAAGCTTGGGGTCCTGCACAGCGGCCGGGAGCTGTTTGACGGCGGAGAAACCAAAGGGCTCCGGCGA
>CAZAIR010000495.1:0-1613 GCA_964485225.1 uncultured Burkholderiaceae bacterium | reverse complement strand
GGCAGTAGGCCTTTCAGAATCCGCGCTGTTTTCCCTAACAACAAGCTGGAGCGGCCATGGCGATCGGCACCGTGAAGTGGTTCAACGACGCGAAAGGCTTCGGGTTCATTGAGCCAGAAGCAGGCGGTGGCGACGTGTTCGCCCACTTCAGCGCCATCCAGATGGAAGGCTTTCGCACCCTGCGCCAAGGCAGCCGTGTGAGCTTCGAGGTGGTGGATGGCCCCAAGGGCGCATTGGCCCAAAACATCCAGCCCGCCGAAAGCAGCAACCCGAACAACTGATTCGATCAGTCCTGCAACACAGGCTGCGGCAACGCGGGCACGCTAACGGCCGCCGGCAACCAGCGGCGGCTCCAGTCCAAGATCTCCAACTCGCCGCTGGGGTGTTCGACCAGCGCAGTCAAGCTCTCGACCCAATCGCCATCGTTGGCATACAGCACGCCCTCCACCTCGCGCAGTTCGGCGTGGTGGATGTGGCCGCACACGACGCCATCCACCCCGCGTGAGCGGGCTTCGCGGGCCACGGCGCGCTCGAAGTCATCGACGTAGGCCAGCGCGCGCTTGACCTTGTGCTTGAGGTAGCGAGACAAGCTCCAGTACGGCAGCCCCATGCGCGCGCGCAGGCTGTTGAGGGCGCTGTTGAGCGACAGGGCGCGGTTGTAGGCCCAATCGCCCAAGTGGGCCAGCCACTTGGCGACCTGAATCACGCCGTCGAAGTGGTCGCCGTGGGTGATCCACAAGCGCCGACCGTCGGCCGTGGTGTGGATGGCTTCGCCCACCACCTCGACGCCACCAAAGTTAAGCGCCAAGTACTTGCGGGCGAACTCATCGTGGTTGCCCGGCACGAACACCACGCGCGTGCCCTTGCGCGCCTTCCGAAGCAGCTTTTGCACCACATCGTTGTGCGCCTGCGGCCAGTACCACTGCCGGCGCAGCTGCCAGCCGTCAATGATGTCGCCGACCAGGTAAAGGGTGTCGCACTCCACCGTCTTCAAGAAGTGCAGCAGGGCTTGCGCCTTGCACCCGGGCGTGCCCAGGTGCAGGTCGCTGATCCAAACCGTGCGCACCCTCACCGAACCATCGGGATCCGGGTCGCGATCGAGCACGAGTTCGGTGGGGGCCAGGCGCATGGGAAGGTCTTCGCGTCGCATGGCCTTGCATCCTGCGTGGGCGTCAAGACGGCGTGATGACAGGCACGCGACGCAACAACGCCTGCCCCATGCGCAAACGCTGACCCGTCTGCACCGCAGGCTCAAAGCCGGGCGGCACGAGCAGCACCAGGGTGGAGCCGTGCTCGAACCAACCCAGCTCCTGGCCACGCTGCACCTCAGCGTCGCAAGGCATCTCGGTGGCGCCGCGCCAGCGCAGGTGCAACTGCACGTTCAGGAAGTGCAGGCGGATGCTGGCCACCAAGATGGCCGCCACCGGCACGATGGCGATGTGCTCGCCTGTGGCCAGGGTCAGCTGCAAGCGTGCACGCTCATTGCGGCAGAACAGGCGCTCGATGCGCTGCAGCGCGATCGGGTTCACGTTCCAGGTGTCGCCGCTGATGTAGCGCACGTGGCGGATGCGGGCCGCATCGGGCGCATGGAAGCGGTGGTACATGGCCGAGGT
>CAZAIR010000494.1:0-1623 GCA_964485225.1 uncultured Burkholderiaceae bacterium | reverse complement strand
TACAGGTCCGTGCGCTTGGACAGGAAATAGTCGTACCCCAGGGTGAACACCTTGCGTTCCACATTGCCGCCCGCCACCGTGGCAGGCACGGGGCCCACGGTGTCGCTGGTGCGGCGCACCGCGTAGCCCGCCAGCACACGGCCTGCACCCACGGGCACAGCGGCGCTCACATCCCACACCCGATACGACAGGTTGAGCGGCGCAGCGGCCGTGCCCCGGTTGTCGATGCGGCCCAGGTGGGCAAACAGCCTGACCACCTCGAAGTCGTACGACGCCGCCAGCTGCCAGGCGCGTGTGTCGTTGGGCGAGGTGCCGTCGGCAAAGGTACCGGGGTTTTTCTTCACGCTCTGCCAGGCCAGCGATGTGGCCCAAGGGCCTTGGGCATAGGCCAAGCGCGCAGCGCTGTTGCCACCGCCTTGGCCTTCAGAGATGGCGTGTGCCACCGAGGCGTTAAAGCCTGCAATGCTGGGGCTGTCGTACACCACCGAGTTGGCCCACGCCGTGCCACCCGTGAGCGGGCTGCCGATGAAGGTGACCAGGTTCAGCGGCCCCAGCACGGTGGAGTCGCCGAACGCGTTGGAAGTGATGGAGTTCAGGAACAACAGCGACGTGACGTTGCCCAGCCGCACACGGCCCCAGTCGCGGTGCGACACGCCCACCCAGGCGGCACGCGAGAACACCGGGTCGGCCGCCACATTCACCGGAGCGGGCAACGCGTCGCTGCGACCGGTGGCGCCCGAGTCGTTGCGCACAAAGGATGACAGCTCGAACTGCGCCGACAGCCCACCGCCGAGGTCTTCGGTGCCACGCACGCCCCAGTGGCTGGTGGACATGCCGCCACCCTCCAGCTTGGTGATGGCGCGGTCTTGCGCGTTGACGCCTGCAGCGGGGCCCGCAAAGCGGCCCACTGCGGCATCGACCAGGCCGTACAGCTGCAGCCCAGGGCCTGCAGCGGGTTGGGCCTGTGCGGCGAGCGTGGCAGCCGACAGGGCGGCTGCAGTGCCCAGGGTTCGGGACCAGCGCTGGCGGGCTGGGGCGTAGGCGGATGGCGAAGCGCGGGAGGTGCGGTGTGTCATGGTGTCTTTCAATGGAGTGAAGGGTGGGCTAGGGACGAACCGGCCCACGGCGCAGCCAGGGCTGTTCCGAGAAACCAGTTCAACGGGGGAAGGCTGTCAGCGCTTTGTGCGCGCTGGGGGCGCGGCGCTCAGCGTGCGCCGGTCTGCCGCGCCAACGCCATGGGTGGGGCGGCGGCGCAGGGCCCAAGCCACCGTGGATTGCGGTGGGCTTGGACGAGAAAAATGGGCGTGGCAGTGCTGTGCATGCGGCGCTCGCGCGGCAGTGCTGTGGGTGGGGCGAGTGGTGGTGGGCGCGTCAGCGCTAACGCATCAGTGCACCGGGCCCTCACAGGCGCCGCGCATGCCTTGCGCAATAAACCGCACCAGCAGTGGCCCGGCCGTGGCTTCGTCGCCGGGCTGGTTCTGGCCGTACGACAGGCGCTCGATGCGCTGGTCGTTCACATGGTGCAGGAGCGCGCCCAGCGCAAACTGGTAGCACCACGCGGCCTGGCTGCGCGTGGCCTGGGGCAGGGCGGCTGCAATGGCGTCGATGAAGGCATGGGCCAGC
>CAZAIR010000493.1:0-1626 GCA_964485225.1 uncultured Burkholderiaceae bacterium | reverse complement strand
GCCCAGCCGCGCCGACGAGGCGCTGACCCAGACACTGAAGGCCGCGCTGGCACTGGTGGATGTACGGGTGCTGGACCACATCATCGTCGGGCCCGGCCAGGCACTGTCCATGGCCGAGACCGGACTCATTTAAAGGGCAGCCATGAAGATCAACGCCCTGTCCGACCTGAAGCTGGTCAAGAAGGAAATCGAGGCCCAGGCCGCACG
The DNA here is from genome assembly GCA_964485225.1 of uncultured Burkholderiaceae bacterium. Classification (GTDB taxonomy): domain Bacteria; phylum Pseudomonadota; class Gammaproteobacteria; order Burkholderiales; family Burkholderiaceae_C; genus Inhella. The sequence goes on along the minus strand of CAZAIR010000493.1, from coordinate 1,419 downwards.
TGAGGCAGCGCTAGCCGCCCAAAAAGCTGCCGAAGCCAAACGCAAAGCTGCCGCCAGCAACCTGTTTCAGGCGGCGATTGGCAAAGTGAAACCGCTGGAGCCGCCCCAGCGCGCCAAGCTGACACCGGAGCCGCCCAAACCCATCCCCAAGCAGCAGATGCTGGATGACGCCGCGGCGTTGCAAGAGGCGCTGAGCGACGAGGTGGACGTAACCACGCTGCTGGACACCGACGAACACCTGAGCTTTCGCCGCCCCGGCGTGGGCACCGACGTGACGCAAAAGCTGCGCAAAGGCAAGTGGAGCATCCAGAAGCAGATTGACCTGCACGGCTTGCGCAGCGATGAGGCGCGTGAGGCGCTGGGCGCCTTCATCCGCGAGGCGCACAAACAAGGGATACGCTGCGTGCGCGTGGTGCATGGCAAGGGCCTGGGTTCACCCGGCAAGGCGCCTGTACTGAAAGACAAGGTGCACAAGTGGCTGGTGCAAAAAAGCGAGGTGGTGGCCTTTGTGCAGGCCCAACCCGCGCAAGGCGGCGCCGGCGCACTCGTAGTGTTGCTGCAGCCGCTGAATCGCGCCTGATATTTAGGCGGCGGCCTTGCGCGCCGCCCACCACTGCCCGGCCTGGTTCACCACCAGCCCCAACAACACGGCTCCCGTGCCCGCCCATTGCAGGGGCAGTGGCACCTCGCCAAACGCCAGCGCAGCAGCGGCCAGCCCCACCACGGGTACCAACAGCGAGAACGGCGTGACTTTGCCGGCCGTGTGGCGTTGCAGCAGCCGCGTCCACAGCGTGTAAGCCAGCAGCGTGGCCAGCCAAGCCAGGTACAGCACTGAGGCCACGGCCGGCCAGCGCAAACTCGCCAGCTGGGTTGCCACACCACCCCAGCCATCCGCCCACAGCGCCAGCCCGGTGAACGGGAAGATGGGCACCACACTGGTCCACACGATGAAGGGAAAGGGCTCGTAACTGCCGTGGCGCGCTGCCAGCCGCACCACGATGTTGGACACCGCCCACATGAAGGCCGCGCTGGCCGTGAGCACCAGGCCCACCAGCGTCATCTGGCCCGGCCCGTCGCCATGGGCGCTGGCAATGGCCAGCAAGCCGCCCAGCGCCAGCACCAGCCCGGCCCACTGCCAGCTGCGCGCCCGCTCACCCAGCATAGGGGCGGCCAGTAGCAGCGTGAAGAAGGCCTGCATCTGCATTACCACCGAAGCCATGCCCGCCGTCATGCCCAGTTGCAAGCCCCAGAACAAAAAGCCAAACTGCCCCAACCCCTGTGCCAGGCCATAGGCCAGCACAAAGCGCCAGGGCAGCGGCGGGCGCCCCACCCACCACAGGAATGGCAGCGACGCTGCAGCAAAACGCAGCGCGCCCAGCAGCATGGGGCTCAGGCCCTGCAGGCCCACCTTCATGACCA
>CAZAIR010000492.1:0-1629 GCA_964485225.1 uncultured Burkholderiaceae bacterium | reverse complement strand
CCGCATCGGCCAGCAGCACGCCCACAAAGGGCTTGGTGATGGAGCCGATCTCGAAGACATGGCGTTGCGGTTCGATGGCCTCGCCCCTGGCGCGCGTGAGGCCGGCGGCGCCCAGTTCGACCTGGCTGACGCCAAAGCGGGCCGCGGCCAAGCCCACGCCTTCCGCCTGCACGCGCCGGGCCAGCAGTTCATTCAGGGTGACATCGGCTGCGGCTTTGGGTTGGGCCCAAGCGGCGGGCAGGGCGCTGGCCAGCGCGGCCGATTGCAGCAAGCGGCGGCGGCGAAAGGGCTTGGGCATCAGGGCGTCTCCGGATCAGGGTTGGGGGTGGTGGGGCGCGGCTTGGGTGGTCCGAGCTTGATGCCGCGACGCGCCAAAGCCTCGCGCAGCAGCACTTCGGTTTGGGCGTTGGCGCTGCGCAGTTCTTGCGCGGCCAAGCGCTCGACCTCGGCCCACAGCGCGGGGTCGATGCGCAGGGCGAATGATTTCTTGTCGGGGCTGGCCATCTGCAGGCTCAGTGGGGTTCGCCCGGTCGCCGCGGTCGACGCCGAACCGTTGATTCAGCCGGCTCTTTGGGTGGTGCGGGAAACATCACCCAGGCACGCCAAACCCAGACGGCGAACGCCAGCCCAAGTGCGATGGCCGCGCCCAGCCAAAGCTCTGGGGGGACCGCCGGCCAATTCGGCTGGCCTTGAAACAAAACGTAGAGATGGATGCCGCCTAGCAGGGCCAGCACTTGGACTCCCAGCCCGCTGACGTGCGTGGCCATGCGCTCGACGGAGCCGTGCCGCCGGTCGGGGTGCATCCAGTAGGCTTTGTGCGGCAGGTTCAGCAGATCGGGGGAGTTGTGGCCGATCCAGGCGACGAAGCGGTGGCTACACAGCCAAGCTTGCGCCACCAAGAACACCATGATGCCGAGGTAAACAACGCGCGGTGCCTCTTTGCCTGGGTCGCCCACCATGGGGGGCAGCCACGGGTAGCTGAATACAAGGCCGAACATCACCAGCGCCCAGGTCCATGTGAAGGCGCGGCGCATGTCAGTTGTACAGCGTGCCCGTGTTCACCACGGGCTGGGTCTCACGGTCGGAGCACAGCACCACGAGCAAATTGCTCACCATGGCGGCTTTGCGCTCGTCGTCCAGGGTGACGATTTGCCGCTCGCTCAGGCCTTTGAGCGCGGCCTCCACCATGCTGACCGCACCCAGCACGATCTTGCTGCGGGCGCTGATGATGGCTTCGGCCTGCTGGCGGCGCAGCATCACCTGGGCAATTTCCGGGGCGTAGGCCAGGTGGCTGATCTTGGCGTCCAGCACATCCACACCGGCATCGCCGAAGCGAGCTTGCAGCTCTTGCTGCAGGGCTTGGGCCACGGTGTCTTGGCCGCCGCGCAAGGTGATGGCACCGGCGTCGATGTCTTCGCCTTCGTCATAGGCGTAGCGGGTGGCCAGGTGGCGGATAGCGGCTTCAGCTTGCGCCCGGACATAGGCCTCGTAGTCGTCCACTTGGAACATGGCCTGGGCCGAATCGCGCACGCGCCACACCACCACGGCGCTGATCTCGATCGGGTTGCCGCGCAGGTCGTTCACCTTCAACACCGGGGCGTTCAGGTTACGGTCGCGCAAGGAGATCTT
>CAZAIR010000491.1:0-1633 GCA_964485225.1 uncultured Burkholderiaceae bacterium | reverse complement strand
CCAAGCTGGCGCTGCTGGGTGCCTTGGCCATGGCCGTGCTCTTGGTGGCCACCACGGCCCTGACCTACGGCCGCATGCAAGAGGCGCGCGCCGAACGCGCCCAAAGCCAAGCCCAGGCAGAGAGCGCCTTTTGGGCGCAACCCGACCGCCACCCCCACCGCATGGTGCACTATGGCCACTACGTGTTCCGCGCGCCCTCGCCCCTGGCGCTGCTGGACCCCGGGCTGGATGCGGTCACCGGCCAATCCATCTTCTTGGAGGGCCACCGCCAGAACACGGCCATGTTCGCGCCGGCCGGCGCCAGCGCCGACCTCGGTGCCCTGAGCTGGCTCAGCCCGGCCCTGGTCTACCAACTGTTGGGGCCCTTGCTGTTGATCTTGCTCGGGCACGCCACGCTGGTGCGCGAGCGCGAGGCCGGCACCCTGGCCACGCTGCTGGCCCAAGGCACCCCTGGGCGCCTGTTGCTGGCCGGCAAGGCACTGGCCCTGGGCGCGTGGGTGCTGCTGATGCTGCTGCCTTTGGGCTTGGGCGCCGTGCTGGCGCAGCACCAAGGCGAGCCGGCCGCGAGCGCATGGGCCCTGGTGGGCGTGTACGGGCTGTACCTGTCGGTGTGGGCGGCCCTGACCCTGATCGCGTCGGCTCTGTTCCAGCGCCGCTCCGCCGTACTCGTCGCCCTGGTGGCCTTGTGGATCGCCCTGAACCTCGTGCTGCCGGCCTTGGCCGCCAATGCGGCAGCGCAAAGCGCCAGCAGCCCAGGCAAGCTGGAAACCGACCTGAAGATGCTGACCGAGTTGCGCAAGCTCGGCGACGGGCACAACGCCAACGACCCCGCCTTTGCCCGGCTGCGCGCCGACCTGCTGGCCCAGTACAAGGTCGAGCGCCCCGAGGACCTGCCCGTGAACCTGCGCGGCGTGGTGGCGCAGTACGCCGAGGCCAAGCTCACCCGCACCCTCAACGATTACGCCGAGCGCCAGATGCGCGCCGAGACCGTGCAAGCCCAAGCCCTGGCCCGCTGGGGTTGGCTGACACCGGCCCTGGCCGTGGCCGAAGCCTCGCGCGCGGTGGCCGGGACCGATTTGCTTCACCACCACCGCTTCCTGCGCGAGGCCGAGGCCCTGCGCTACGACTTCGTGCAAGGCCTCAACCGCGTGCACACCGAAGCGCTGGCCTACAGCGACGACATCCGGCGCAGCAGCGACGCCGCCGCCGAGCGCCGCACGCGGGTGGACGCTGGGCATTGGCAGCTGCTCAAGCGCTTTGAGTTCCGGCCCGATGCCGCACAGGCCCGCATCGCACAAGCGCGCGGCCCCGTGCACATGCTGCTGCTGTGGTTCGGCCTGCTGCTGGTGGCGGGGCTGTGGCTGGGCGGGAGGCTGAAGCCATGAGGGCCATGAACGCTGTGTGGCGTGAAGCCCGCTTGATGCTGCGCGACCGCGCGGTGTGGGCTTGGGGCCTTGTGCTGCTGTGCCTGTCCACCCTGGCCGTGGTGGGCGGCTTGTGGGAAGTGGCCCACCAGCGCAGCAGCATCGAGCGGCTGCTGGCCGCCGACCGGGCCGACCGCACGGCGGTGCTGCAAGCCCAGAAGGACTGGGGCGCTGCCGCTTACGCCAGCTTCCACCTGACCTACGACCCG
>CAZAIR010000490.1:0-1641 GCA_964485225.1 uncultured Burkholderiaceae bacterium | reverse complement strand
GCCATCAGCGCCCGGCCCATGGCCAGCATCTGCTGCTCACCGCCGCTCATGGTGCCAGCCAGTTGGTCTTTTCGTTCGCGCAGCCGTGGAAACAAATTGAAAACCATCTCTTGGTCTTCAGCGATCGCAGCCGTGTCGTTGCGGATGTAAGCCCCCATCTGCAGGTTCTCGGTGATGGTCATGCGGGTGAAGGTGCCACGCCCTTCGGGCACCATCACCAAGCCTTGCTTGGCCAAGTCCCAGGCACCCTGGCCCTTGATCGATCGACCTTTGAACAGCACGTCGCCATCGGCCACGCTCTGCAGGCCGGTGATGGCCTTCAAAGTGGTCGTCTTGCCAGCACCGTTGGCGCCGATCAAGCTCACCAGTTCGCCCCGCCGCACCTCGAAACTCACGCCCTTCACAGCCTTGATGCCGCCGTAGGCCACGCGCAGGTCGGTGACTTGAAGCAGCACCTCAGGGTTGTTGATGTTGTGGTCAGTCATCGCGTGCGGCTCCTCAATGCGCGGCATGACCGGCACCCAGGTAGGCCTCGATCACTTTCTCGTTCTTCTGGACTTCGGCGGGCGTCCCTTCGGCAATCTGCTTGCCATAGTCCAGCACGGTGACGCGGTCACACAGACCCATCACCAGCTTGACATCGTGCTCAATGAGCAGGATCGTGCGCCCGTCCTTGCGAATGCGGTCAATCAGCTCCCGCAGCACCACCTTTTCGGTCTGGTTCATGCCGGCCGCCGGCTCGTCCAGCGCAATGAGCTTGGGGTCGGTCGCCAGCGCACGCGCAATCTCGAGCCGGCGCTGGTCACCGTAGCTCAGTGTGCGGGCACGGAAGTCGGCATGCTTGCCAATCCCCACATAGTCCAACAACTCGCGGGCGCGCGCCTCGATGGCCTTCTCTTCAGCTTTGAAGCTCGGGGTGCGGAAGACAGCACCCAAAAGGCCAGATTGGCTGCGCACGTGGCGGCCCACCATCACGTTCTCGAGCGCCGTCATCTCCGCAAACAAGCGGATGTTCTGGAACGTGCGTGCGATGCCGGCCTTCGCAACCAGGTGCACCGCGGCTGGCTTGTAGGGCTGCCCCCCCAGCTCGAAGCTACCGCCATCGGGCACATAAAGGCCTGTGATGACGTTGAAGAAGGTCGTCTTGCCGGCACCGTTGGGACCGATCAAGCCGTAAACCTGACCCTGCTCGATGGTGATACCCACATCGCTGAGCGCCTGCACACCGCCAAAGCGCTTGCTGGCGCCTTGCACTTTCAACACCACGCTCATGCGGCCTCCGTCTTGGCTGGGGCAGATTTGCCATGCTCAGGTGCTGGCCACAATCCGCGTGGCCGCACCAACATGATGGTGATCATGGCCAACGCAATAAGCATTTGGCGCAAGATCGACGCGTCAATGCGCCCACCGGTCAGGTTCTGGATATCTCCAGCCACATAGCGGAGCACTTCAGGCAACGCGGCCAGCAGCAAAGCGCCCAAGATGACGCCGGGCAAGTGACCCATGCCACCCAGCACCACCATGGCCACGATCATCACGCTCTCTTGAAGGCTGAACGACTCGGGGCTGACGAAGCCTTGAAAGCCAGCGAACATGGCTCCGGCGACGCCGCCAAAGGTGGCCCCCATGCCGAAGGCCAGA
>CAZAIR010000489.1:0-1649 GCA_964485225.1 uncultured Burkholderiaceae bacterium | reverse complement strand
GCGCTTTGCCGTCATCGCCTACGGCAAGCTGGGCGGCAAGGAGCTGGGCTACGGCTCCGACCTTGATGTGGTCTTCCTGTACGACGACCCCGACGAGCGGGCCTTGGAGGCCTACACCAGCTTCGTGCGCAAGCTGGTGCCCTGGCTCACGCTGCAAACGCGCGCTGGCGGCTTGTTTGACATCGACACCGCGCTGCGCCCCAACGGCAGCAGCGGCCTGCTCGTCAGCAGCTTGGCCGGCTTTGCCGCCTACCAAGAAGGGCGCGGCAGCAACAGCGCCTGGACCTGGGAGCACCAGGCCATCACCCGCGCGCGCTGGTGCGCCGGCAACCCCGCGCTGAAGGCCCCGTTCGACGCCGTACGCGAAGCCGTGATGGCCGCGCCGCGCAGCCCCAGTGCCACCCGTGCCGAGGTGCTGGCCATGCGCGAGAAGCTGCGCCAAGCGCACCCCGCGCGCGGCGGCCGCTTCGACCTCAAGCACAGCCCCGGCGGCATGCTGGACGCCGAGTTCGCGCTGCAAATGCTGCAGCTCACCCACAGCGCCGTGCACCCGGAGCTGATGGCCAACCTGGGCGTCATCGCGCTGCTGCAACGCGCCGAGGCCGACGGCCTGCTGCGCCCCGGCATCGGCCGCGCCGCGGGCGATGCCTACCGCGAGCTGCGCCGCGCCCAGCACCGCCTGCGTCTGGACGAGCAAGCCACCCAGATCGACCCCGAGCAGCTGGGCGACCTGGCCGCCCACCGCGATGCCGTGCTGGCCCTGTGGGCCGCCGTGTTCCCCGCGCCGTGATGCCGGCCTGGCTGCGCGCGCCCGGCCGCGCCTGGGTGCTGCTGGCCTTGCTGTTGCTGGCTGCCACCTTGGCGCCACTCGATGCCCTGCGCTGGGCCTGGGACCGCACGCTGCTGGCCACCGAGCCCTGGCGCTGGCTCAGCGGTGCTTTGGCGCACTGGACGCCCCAGCACGCCGCCGCCAACGCCGCTGGCGCCGCCGTGCTGGCCTGGGTGGGCTGGCGTGCCGCCTTGCCCTGGCGCGCCGCGCTGGCCTGGGCTGCCGCCGGGCCGCTGGGCCAGGCCTTGTTGTGGTTCAAGCCCGATCTGCAGCAGGTGGCCGGCCTGTCGGGCTGGCTGCATGCCGGCGTGGCCGTGCTCAGCCTGGGCCTGATCGCCCAGCCTTGGGCGCGGGCGCGCTGGGTGGGCGCTGCCGTGGGCTTGGGGCTGCTGGTGAAGCTGGCGCTGGAGCAACCCTGGGGCCCGGCCCTGCGCCTGGAGCCGCTGTGGGGCGCCATGCCCGTGGTGCCCTGGGCGCACGCCGCCGGTGCGCTGGCCGGTGCCGTGCTGGGCGCGTTGGCGCTGCGGCCGTGGCAGCGTTCGGTGCCGGTGAGGTAAAACCGCTGTAAGGAAGCGAGCCCTCAACCGACCAAGCGGTTTCCGCCATTGGATTGCCCAACATGTCCATCGAAACCGAGTTGGCCGCCTTGCACCAGCCCCTGCTGCGTTTTGCCCAGCTGCAGCTGCGCAACGACGCCATGGCCGAAGACGTGGTGTCCGAGACCTTCCTCGCCATCCTCGAGAAGCCCGACAACTTCGAGGGCCGCAGCTCGCTGCGCACCTACGCCACCGGCATCTTGAAGTTCAAGATCATTGACGTG
>CAZAIR010000488.1:0-1655 GCA_964485225.1 uncultured Burkholderiaceae bacterium | reverse complement strand
CGCACGCCGGCCGCTTGCAGCGGGGCTTGCAGCTCGCGCAGCGGCTCCTGGCCGGCGCACAGCACGATGGTGTCGGCGGGGATGAGTTGGCCGTTCTCGCGCTTCTCGCCCCAGCTCACGAACAGGCCCTCGGGGGTGATGCGTTCGTAGTTGGCGCCGCCCAGCATTTCCACGTTCTTCATCTTGAGCGCGGCGCGGTGGATCCAGCCGGTGGTTTTGCCCAAGCCCCCGCCGGGCTTGCCGGCTTTGCGCTGCAGCAGGGTGATCTGCCGGGTGGGTGCGCTGGGGGCGGGCTTCACGTAGCCGCCGGGGTGGGCGGCGGGGTCGCCCACGCCCCAGTGGCTGCGCCAGGCGGCGGGGTCCAGCGTCAGGCTGTGGCCGGCTTCGAGCAGGAACTCCGACACGTCAAAGCCGATGCCGCCGGCGCCCACCACCACCACTTTTTGGCCGATGGGTTTGCGGCCCAGCAGCACGTCGATGTAGCTGAGCACTTTGTCGGCCACGGCCGGGTCGTCTTGGCCGGGGATGCGCGGGTTGCGCGGCGTCACGCCGGTGGCCAGCAGCACCTCGTCGAAGCCCCTCAGGTCGTCGGCACTCACGCGGGTGTTCAGGCGCAGGGTGACGCCGGTGACTTCGATGCGCTTGGCGAAGTAGCGCAGGGTTTCTTGGAACTCTTCCTTGCCGGGGATGCGCTTGGCGAGGTTGAACTGGCCGCCGATCTCGGCCGCGGCGTCGAACAGCGTGACGGCATGGCCGCGCTCGGCGGCGGTGGTGGCCGCGGCCAAGCCGGCGGGGCCGGCGCCGACCACGGCGACCTTCTTTTGTGCCTTCACCGGGGTGATGCGCAGCACGGTCTCGAAGGCCGCGCGCGGGTTGACCAAGCAGCTGGCGATCTGGTTCTTGAACACGTGGTCCAAGCAAGCTTGGTTGCAGGCGATGCAGGTGTTGATTTCGTCGCGCCGGCCCTCTCGGGCCTTTTTGACGAACTCGGCATCGGCCAGGAAGGGGCGCGCCATGCTGACCATGTCGGCGGCGCCGTCGGCGATCACCTGCTCGCCCACCTCGGGCATGTTGATGCGGTTGGTGGCCACCACCGGGGTGGTGATGCCGTCAGCGCGCAGGGCGTCGCGCAGCTGGTGCGTGACCCAGGCGAAGCCGGCGCGCGGCACGCTGGTGGCGATGGTGGGCACGCGGGCCTCGTGCCAGCCGATGCCGCTGTTCAGGATGGTGGCGCCAGCCTTCACCACGGCGCGCGCGAGCTGCAGCACCTCGTCCCAGGTTTGGCCTTGGGGGATGAGGTCGAGCAGGCTGATGCGGTAGATCAGGATGAAGTCGGGCCCCACGGCCTCGCGGATGCGGCGCACGATCTCGACCGCGAAGCGCATGCGGTTGGCGTAAGCGCCGCCCCAGGCGTCTTCGCGCTGGTTGGTGGCCAGGCTCAGGAACTGGTTGATCAGGTAGCCCTCGGAGCCCATCACTTCCACGCCGTCGTAGCCGGCCTCACGGGCGGCTTGGGCGCAGCGCACGAAGGCGCGGATCTGGCGTTCGATGCCGCGCTCGCTCAAGGCCCAGGGCTTGAAGGGTGAGATCGGGGCCTGGATGCGGCTGGGCGCCACCAGGAAGGGGTGGTAGCCGTAGCGCCCGGTGTGCAGGAT
>CAZAIR010000487.1:498-1662 GCA_964485225.1 uncultured Burkholderiaceae bacterium | reverse complement strand
TGGAATACAACATCGCCTACGGCCGCCCCGGCGCCACGCACGACGAGGTGGTGGCGGCGGCGAGCGCCGCGCACATCCACGCCTTCATCGCCGCCACGCCCAAGGGCTACGAGACGATGGTCGGCGAGCGCGGGCTCAAGCTCAGCGGCGGCGAGAAGCAGCGCGTGGCCATCGCGCGCACGCTGCTGAAGAACCCGCCCATCCTGATCTTTGACGAAGCCACCTCGGCGCTGGATTCGCACAACGAGCGTGCCATCCAGGCGCAGCTGGATGCCGTGGCGCAGAACAAAACCGTGCTGGTGATTGCCCATCGCTTGTCGACCATCGTCGACGCAGACCAGATCCTGGTGCTCGAGGCCGGGCGGATCGTCGAGCGGGGCAAACACGCAGACCTGTTGGCCTTGGGCGGGGCTTACGCTCGGATGTGGCAGTTGCAGGCGGAGAGCCCATGAAGGCATCCGAAACGCCCGCTCGGCCACCCCAAAGGGCACTGCTCTTCGTTGCCAATGCCCGCCGTAGTCCCTGCTACGGCTGGGCTTGGCGCCTCGATCAACACCCTCTGGCGCGTCCGTTCGGGCGCTCCGGATGCCGTCAAGGGCTCTGAGCAAGAGATGGAAACCAAGTGGCTTGAAGACTTCGTGAGCCTGGCCGAGACGCGCAGCTTTTCGCGCTCGGCCGTGTTGCGCCACGTCACCCAACCCGCCTTCAGCCGGCGCATCCAGGCGCTGGAAGCCTGGGCCGGCATGGACCTGGTGGACCGCAGCAGCTACCCCACGCGCCTGACGCCGGCCGGCGAAACCCTGCTGGGCCAGGCGATGGAGCTGCTGGCCAACCTGCAGGCCACGCGCAACATGCTGCGCAGCCACCAGGCGGCCGGGGCTGACATGATCGAGTTCGCTGTGCCGCACTCGCTCGCGTTCAGCTTCTTCCCGCACTGGCTGATGCAGCTGCGCCAAGAGCTCGACCCCTTCAAGTGCCGCCTGAACGCCGCCAACGTGCACGACGCCGTGCTGCAGCTCAGCGAAGGCCACTGCGACCTGCTGCTGGTCTACCACCACGCCAGCCAGCCGTTGCAGCTTGACGCCGATCGCTACGAAATGCTCAGCCTGGGGCACGACACCTTGGCCGCCTTTGCCAAGCCCGATGCCGATGGGCAGCCCTTGT
>CAZAIR010000487.1:0-488 GCA_964485225.1 uncultured Burkholderiaceae bacterium | reverse complement strand
AGATCCCGTTCTTGGCGTATGCCGACGGCGCCTACCTGGCGCGGCTGGTCGAGATCGTGGTGAAGAACGCCGGTGTGCCGCTGCACCTGGATGCCCTGTACGAGACCGACATGGCTGAAGGCCTGAAGGCCATGGCCCTTGAGGGTCACGGCTTGGCGTTCTTGCCCGCCAGCTCGGTCAAGCGCGAACTGCGCGCGCGCCGCTTGGTGCCCGCGGCACCGCCCAGTTCCTTCGAGCTGCAAATCGCCCTGCGCATCTACCGCGAGCGGCCCGCCTTGCGCAAACGCAACAAGCCCTCTGCCTTGGCACTGTGGGATCACCTGGCTTCGCGCAAGTCGGCATGAAGCCATGCAGCCTGGGTTCCCCTGGTAAACCCGTGGGCTTCGTTTGCAAACGGTTGTCGTCTGCTAGCGTTGTGCCCCTCTCTTTTCATTGCCCCCAGGAGTTGGTATGAAGCAGTTGGTATTGGCCGTTTCCTTGGCCGTGGC
>CAZAIR010000486.1:0-1666 GCA_964485225.1 uncultured Burkholderiaceae bacterium | reverse complement strand
AGTGCAAACCGGCGGTAGCGCTGTTGACGGCGATGCAGTGGAGCTGCTCGCCGCCCGTGGCGTCACCCAGGAACCGGGCGAAGTCTTGCTCGAAGCGCTTGGCCTTGGGGCCGGTGGTGACCCAGCCGCTTTTGAGGGTATCGACCACTTCGGCGATCTCTTCGTCGCCGATCTCGGGCAGCGCAAAGGGCAGGAAGGGCAGGTTGGGGGCGGTGCTCATGGTTTGCGGATGTGAACCAAACGGTGGGTGCGCAGCCAGGGCAGCGCGTTGACGCAGGGCAAGGCCCAGGTGGGCAGGCGGCGCGCCAAGGGCGGGGCGAGGGTGAGGGCTTGCGCGCGCAGCGTGCCCAGCGGGAACAGCTGGCGCATGCGGGCCACGGGCACGGCGCGCACGTCGGGGTTGGCGGGGTTGTTGAAGACGAAGTCGTACAGCAGCACGCTGCCGCCGGGTTTGAGCCAACGCCACAGGGCGTCGGCCAGGTGCTGTTGCACGCCGTCGTTCAGCACCGAGCTGAAGACGGTGAAGGCCAGCACCAGGTCTTGGCTGGCGGCCAGCACGGGGGCTTGGGAGGCATCACCGGTCAGCACGGTGACGGTGGGGGGCAGCAGGGACTGGGCGGCAGCGGCGCGCTCGGGCAGCAGCTCCAGCCCGGTCAGGTGCTGGGGCTGGAAGCCCAGGCGCAGCAGGGTGAGCAGGTTGCCGCCGGTGCCGCAGCCCAGCTCCAGGGCGCGCAGGGCGGCTGTGTTGCTCAAGCCTTGCTGGCGCAGCAGGCGGGCCAGTGCGCGCTCGCGCTCTTGCAGGGCGTGCAGCTGGGCGGGGTTGAGGGGGTGGTAGCGCGGGTCGGCGGGCAAGCGTCGGGCGTAGCGCGCGGCCACGGCCTGGGCTTCGTCGGCGGGGGATGGCATAGGCTTGGACACGGCTGGCCTCTCAGCGGGTCAGCCGCGCAAAGCGGCTGTGGCGGGCCTGCGCAGCCGTCACGCCGCGCAGCACGTCAATCCAACCCAGCACCGAACCCAGGCCGTAGCCCAGGTGATAGGCCGCCACCACGGCCGGCGCACGCAGCAGCACGCTGGCGCCGAGGGCACGCAAACTGGCGGTGGCCAAGCCCACCACGGCGGCATAGGCTACGACCACCAACGCCAGGGGCCAGGGGCTGAGGGGCAACACCAAGGTGCCGGCGGCCAGCGCCAGCACCAGCGCGCCAGGGATGAGGTGGCGGAGCGCAGCGGGCTGGCCGTGCTTGCGCATCACGTAGGGCTTCCAGTAGCCGTACTGCAGGTACTGGCGCCACAGCGCGCCCAAAGTGTTGCGCGGGGTGTAGCTGGAGCGGATGCGGGCGCTTTGCCACACGCGTCCACCGCCTTTGGTGATGCGCAGGTTGTGCTCGTCGTCTTGGTTGCGAACCAAGTTTTCGTCAAAGCCACCGAAGCGATCGAAGCTGGCACGGGGCCAGGCGCCGAGGTAGACGGTGTCGACCTCGCCCTCGTAATCGGCCAAGCGGCTGCGCGCGCCGCCGCTGATCCAGCGGCTTTGGAACACGGCGCATATGGCCTGCTGCCATGCGCCGTGGGTGACCGAATGCGCTACCGCCTTCCAAGCGCCGCCCACGTTGTCGGCCCCCGTGCGCTGCAGTGCGGCAATGCACTCGGCCACGTAGTCGGGTGC
>CAZAIR010000485.1:0-1666 GCA_964485225.1 uncultured Burkholderiaceae bacterium | reverse complement strand
CGGTACTCGAAGCTGATGCCCACCACGAACTCGCCGCTGGCGGCCATGTTGCAAGGCTTGGAACCCGAGTGCGTGTACATCGCGATGTTCTCGTGCAGCGCGTCCATGTACTTCCAGCCGCCGCCCTTGCCGTTGTCGTCGCCCCAGAGCGTGAGCCAGGCCACCACGTCGAAGTAGCCGGTGCCGGAAGACGCCGGGTTGGGCATCACCACCTGGCCCTTGTACGAGGGCTTGGTCAGGTCCTTCCAGGTCTCGGGCTTGGGGATGCCCTTCTTCGCCGCTTCCACGGTGTTGAAGCACACGGTGGCGCCCCACACGTCCATGCCGAACCACGCGGGCGGGTTCTTCTTGTCGCGGTACTGCGACATGATGGCGTCCAGGTTCAGCGGGCGGTAGGGCTCGAGCATGCCGTTCTTGTCCAGCAGCGCCAGGCTGGACGCGGCCACGCCCATCACCGCGTCGGCCTGCGGGTTGGCCTTCTCGGCCAGCAGCTTGGCGGTGATGACGCCGGTGCTGTCGCGCACCCACTTCAGCTCGATGTCGGGGTACTGCTTGTTGAAGCCTTCCTGGTAGGCCTTGAGCTGGTCGGTCTCGAGTGCGGTGTAGACCAGCAGCTGCGTCTTCTGCGCCAGTGCGGGGCCGGCAAGCACCGCGGCGAGCAGCGCGGCGAACACGGGGACGGTGGTGATGCGCATCGGGGTCCTCTCATCCTTCGGTGGCGGCCATCGTGCATGGCGTGCCAAAGTGTGTCAACGGTAGTTTGCAGATTGTTGACAATCGGCAGGCCCCGGCATCCAATGCGGTGCATGAGCCCGCCCGCCGGCCCCGCGGTTGCAGAAACCGCGCCAGCCCCGCACCCGACCATCGCGCTGCTGCAGAGCCACTCGCTGGCCGGCGTGGCGCAGTCGGAGCTGGAGCGCATGATCCTCTCGGGCGAGCTGGCGCCCGGCGCCAAGCTCACCGAGATGGCGCTCGCCACGCGCCTGGGCATCAGCCGCGGCCCGCTGCGCGAGGCCTTCCGCATGCTGGAGGAAGCGGGCCTGGTGCGCACCGAGAAGAACCGCGGCGTGTTCGTGCGCGACATCCCCATCGACGAGGCAGTGGAGATCTTCGACCTGCGCGCGGCGATGGACGAGCTGGTCGGCCGCCGCCTGGCCGAGACCATCACGCCGCCGCAGCTGAAGCAGGTCAAGCAACTCGTCGACCAGATGGAGAAGGCCGTGAAGGCGGGCGACGTGCGCGGCTACCACCTGCTGAACCTGCAGTTCCACGACCGCCTGGTCGAGATGGCCGGCAACCGCAAGCTGAGCGCGATCTACCGCAAGCTGATCAAGGAGCTGTCGCTGTTCCGGCGGCTCAACCTCGAAGGCCCGGACGGCGTGCTGCCGGCCTCGGCCGGCGAGCACCGCGCGATCGTGAAGGCCATCGCCGCCGGCGATGCCGAGGCCGCGGGCCGCGCCATGTTCGACCACGTGATGGAAAGCAAGGAGCGCACGGTGGCCAACCACCTGAAGCGCACCCAAGGAGCCTGAATGCTGAACGTCAACGGCCGCCGCTACGCGCTGCCCAAGGTGCCCACCGTGGTGGTGTGCGTCGACGGCTGCGAGCCCGACTACCTGGCCCAGGCCAGCTTCGCCGGCCGCATGCCGTGGATGAAGCGCGTGCT
>CAZAIR010000484.1:0-1673 GCA_964485225.1 uncultured Burkholderiaceae bacterium | reverse complement strand
GCCCGCGCGGCGCAGGATTACAAGGACATGGTGGTCGCCAGCACCAGCGACGACATCGTCTACACCAACCTCTTCACCGGCGTGCACGGCAACTACCTGCGCGGTTCGATCACCAAAGCTGGTCTCGATGCCGACAACTTGCCCGAGAGCGATCCGAGCAAGATGAACTTCGGCGGCGATTCCGCTGCCAAGGCCTGGAAGGACATATGGGGCTGCGGCCAGGGCATTGCCCCGATCAAGGCCGTGGTGCCGACCACCGAGCTGGTTGACCGGCTCAAGCGCGAGTACCAAGCCGCCCGGAAGCGCTTGGCCCTGTAAGTGGCGGGGCAGTGATTTGGGGGTTGAAAGGGGTGCTTGGCACCCCTTTTTTGCGCCTGGCTGCGCCGGCGCCAGCGCCCTTCTCAGGCCTCCCTCAAGTAGGGGTGGCACCAATCAGCAAAAGAACGTTGACCGCTGTCATTCAGGGCTGACCCTCGTCGTTGGTTTTTGGCTGCAAAGCCCCTTGTCGGCCGCTTTGACACCCCGCTTCGGCACAGGCAAAACCAGCTTCGTTCAATCCCGAATTTGGGGTGGTTTCTGGACTTGGCACGCTTCTGGCTTTGTGTGACCTACTTCCGGACTTGTACCGCCCCAGGGTAATCACTGGTGCGAGGCCTGGCTTCTGGACGCGGGGCGGTGAACCTACCGCCGGTTCTCTTGACGCATTTCCAAACGAGAGTTTTCATGAAGCAATTCGCACGCAGCATCTGCATGGTGGCAGCCGCTTTGGCCCTTGGTGGCGCACAGGCCGCCACTGTCAAAGGTTCGGCCAATGGCCTGACTTGGGAAGCCCGCAACACCATCGTCGGTCAAACATCGACTGCCACCGTGGTGGCCGGTGGCAATCCGATCTATCAAGCGCCCATGCCCCTGTACAGCGGCGTTGCTTACTTGTTCATGGAGTACGCCAATGGCGGTTTCGTGTGCACGGGGTCGCTCTTGTCGGACCGCGCGTCTGTCCTGACTGCCGCTCATTGCTTGAAACCGAACGCCCAAACCGGCGCCTTGCTGAAGACCACCGCGTTTTTCTACAACGGTGCCAACCGTGACGCGAACCTCTTTCAGACGGGCATTGGCGTGATGTCCTACGTGGCATCGGGCACGACCATCCATCCGCTCTATACCGGGGAAGTGATCGACGAGAACGACATCGCGGTAGTGACCTTGAATGGCTACGTGGCCAAGCAGTTCAGCGCCTATGAGTTGTACACCGGAGGCAACTTGACGGGCGTTGACTTCAATGTCGCTGGCTACGGCGCTCGATCAGACGCCGGCGGCGCTGTGGGCGACAACTTGGGTACTGGCCGACTGCGTCAGGGCAATAACCGCTATGACTTCGCTGTGGGCGATGCTGACTTTGGGGGCATTCTTTCGACCATCCTCGGACCCGCCAGCAATGCGAATGTGCTGCTCTCCGACTTCGACAACGGCAGCGAAGCCAATGATGCAAGTTGTGCGCTCGCCGTTGCGGGCTTTGGTTTCAGTCCCAGCGCCAAGTACTGCAACACCGGCCGTGGTGCACGTGAAGTGAGTGTGGCTGGTGGCGATTCGGGTGGTCCGCAGTTTGTGAATGGCCAAATCGCTTCGGTCACTTCGTTTGGCTTGAGCTTTGGTTCAGGCTTCGGAGACATTGA
>CAZAIR010000483.1:0-1681 GCA_964485225.1 uncultured Burkholderiaceae bacterium | reverse complement strand
TGGCACCGGCGGGGCAGCCTGTGCCTGTGCGGGCAGCGCAGGCGCCGGATGGCCGTCGACGTGTGCGGCCACGCGGCGGGCCACCTCCAGCTCGGCCAAGAGCTCGGGCAAGGGCGGGATGTTGTCGTCGCGCTCGATCATGGTGGCCACCGGACCGAAGCGCTGGCGGGCCTCGGCGTACAGCGCCCACACGGCCTCGGCCACCGGGTGGTCGTGGGTGTCGACGATGTGGTCGCCGTTGTCCGAGTGGCCGGCCAAGTGGATCTGCTGCACCCGGTGCGCGGGCAGTGCATCGAGGTAGCTGAGCGGGTCAAAACCGTGGTTGACGCTGCTGACGTGGATGTTGTTCACGTCCACCAGCAGCAGGCAATCGGCAGCCTGGGCGATGTGGCTCAGGAACTGCCATTCACTCGCGGTGTCGCCCTTGAACTGGAGGTAGCTGGAAACGTTCTCGATCACGAGGCGGCGCTGCAGCAGCTCCTGGGCTTGGGTGATGTGCCGGATGACCAGGCGCGCGGCTTCGTCGGTGTAAGGCAGCGGGTACAGGTCGTGCAGCTGTTCAGGCCCAGGCCCGATCCAGCACAGGTGATCCGACACCCACAGCGGCTGGATGCGGTCGGCCAGCGCCTTGACACGGGCCAGGTAGGCCAGGTCCAGCCCACCGGCCGCGCCGATGGACATGGCCACACCGTGCATCGCCACCGGGTGGTCGCGGCGGATCTGCTCCAGCACCTGCAAAGGCTTGCCGCCCTCGACGAGGTGGTTGTCGGTGATGACTTCCAGCCAATCCACTGGCTGGCGGGCTTGCAGAAAGTCGTTGTAGTGCGGGGTGCGCAGGCCCAGGCCAAAGCCGGTGTGGTGCACCGCCAGTGGGGCGTGTGAGAAGGCCATGGCCGGGGTCCTGCGCGGGCTGGGACGGATGGCTTACTTGATGTCGCCGATGGTGCCGCCTTCGGTCAGGCACTGCAGCGCGGTCTTGGCCTTGAAGCCATGGCCCTTGCAGCCGTTCTGGCCCTTGCAGCTGTGCTCGGCCGTCTTGCAATCGCTGTTGCCCTTGCAGTCGTGCACGTTGTAGCAATGCACCTTGTCGTTGGCGGCCACGGCCTTGCCCGACGAGCCCTTGGGCGCTTCAGCGGCAAAGGCGGAGGCCGACAGCGCCAGCAGGGCGGCGGTCAGAACGAAAGAGGCGGTGCTTTGGGTCGTGGTCATGGTCTGCTCCTGAAAGGGTGTGAGGGGGTTCAGCAGGCTGGCGCGCCAAGGTGTTGTGCGCTCAGTCTGGACATTGGTGCGCTCAATCCCCTGCGGATTACAGGGACTTGAAAAATCTTTCGCGCAGCCAGGCATCGGCCGACCAGCGCAGCGGCCCGAACACCACCAAGGCCGCCAGCAAGGCGCCCCACAACTGGTGCTGGATCAGGGCCGCCGGGGCGATCTCGCCCAAGCTCAACACCGCCACCACGTTCACCACCGACAGGCCCAGCGCGGCAAACCGCCCGCCCAAGCCCAGCACCAGCAGCACGGGCAGCACCAGCTCACCGCCGGTGCCCAGCACAGCGGCCACTTCGGGTGGCAGCAGCGGCACTTGGTACTCGTCTTGGAACAGGGCCAGCGTGATGTCCCAGTCGCGCAGCTTGGTCAGGCCCGACAGGAAGAAGGCCTTGGCCACGAACACGCGTGCGGC
>CAZAIR010000482.1:0-1706 GCA_964485225.1 uncultured Burkholderiaceae bacterium | reverse complement strand
CCACGCCCGCGCGCTCGGCATTGCGGGTGGCGAAGTCGACCATGCGGAACGCCACATCGCTGGCGAACACGGGCACCGCCGGTGCGTGCTCGGCGGCGCGGGCTTGTTGGCGCAGCTGCTGCCAGCGCGTGCGCAGTGCCAAAAACGGCAGCTGCCGCTCGAAAGCAAAGCGGCGCTGACCGCCGGATGCGATGCCGCAAGCGATCTGTGCCGCTTCAATGGCCAGCGTGCCGCTGCCGCAGCAGGGGTCGTTGAAGGCGCCGCCGGCCTCTGGCGTGCCGCGCCAGCCGGCGGCGGCCAGCATGGCGGCGGCCAAGGTTTCCTTGAGCGGCGCGTCGCCGGTGTCTTGGCGCCAGCCGCGCTTGAACAGCGGCTCGCCCGAGCTGTCAGCGTACAGCGTGGCCATCTCGGGGTCGAGGTGCAGCAGCAGCGGCAGGTCGGGCGTGCGGGTGTCCACGCTGGGGCGGCTGCCGGTGGCTTCACGCAGGGCGTCGCAGGCGGCGTCCTTCACGCGCAGCGCGGCGAAGTGCAGGCTCTGCAGCGGCGAGCCGCGCTGGCTCACGTCCACGCGCAGCGTTTGCTCGGGTCCCACCCAGGCTTCCCAGGCCACGCCGTAGGCCAGCTCGTAGAGGTCGCGCTCATCGCGATAGGGGCCGTGCGCCAGCTCCACCAGCACGCGGGTGGCCAAGCGGCTGTGCAGGTTGAGCACCAGCACGTCGTCCAGCCGCGCGTTGACCACCGCCACGCCACCGCGCTGGGCTTCGATTTGGCCTTGCGGCAACAAGGCGCGCACTTCGTCGGCCAGCAACGGCTCGATGCCGGCGCCGCAGGGCAGGAACAGACGGCCAGTGGGTTCGCTCATGAGGGGCCGTTCAAGGGGCTTTGCGCAGGGGCGCGGTGGGGATCTTCATGCCTTCGCGGTATTTGGCCACGGTGCGCCGCGCGCACTGGATGCCTTGCTCTTCCAGCATCGCGGCCAAGGCCGAATCCGACAGCGGCTTCTTGCTGTTCTCGGCCGAGATGAACTGCCGGATGAGCGCGCGCACGGCGGTGCTGCTGGCCTCGCCGCCGGCCTCGGTGTTGAGGCCCGAGCCGAAGAAGAACTTCAGCTCGAAGGTGCCATGCGGCGTGTGCATGTACTTGGCCGTGGTCACGCGGGAGATGGTGCTTTCGTGCAGGCCCAGCTCTTCAGCAATCTCGCGCAGCACCAGCGGGCGCATGGCCAGCTCGCCGTGGTTGAAGAAGCCGCTTTGACGCTCGACGATGGCTTGCGACACGCGCTCGATGGTGTCGAAGCGCTGCAGGATGTTCTTGATGAACCAGCGCGCCTCTTGCAGCTGTCCGCCCAGGGGCGAGCCCGACACCGCACCCTTGGTTTGCTTCAGTGCGCGGGCGTACATCTCGTTCACGCGCAGTTTGGGCAGCACATCGGGGTTGATGGTGGCGCGCCAGCCACGGCCTTGGCGGCGCACCAGCACGTCGGGTATCACCGGCGTGTTGGTGTCCACCACGAAGGCGCGGCCCGGTTTGGGGTCGAGCTTGGCGATCAGCGCGTGCGCCGCCCTCAGGCTGGGCTCGTCGCTGTGGGTGAGGGCGCCCAGGCGGCGCCAGTCGCGCCGGGCGAGCAAATCGAGGTACTTGGCGCAGATGGTCTGCGCGAGCTTGGCGCACGGGGTGGGGGGCAAGCGCCGCAACTGGATGAGCAG
>CAZAIR010000481.1:0-1712 GCA_964485225.1 uncultured Burkholderiaceae bacterium | reverse complement strand
GACCGCATCCTGGCCGCCATGAAGCGCGGCTACAGCGCGATCCAGTTCAAGAGCACGGTGCGCAAGCTGCGCGCGATCCGCCCCGATATCCGCATCGCCTCCGACTTCATCGTCGGCTTCCCTGGCGAGACTGACGAAGACCACGCCAAGACCATGAAGCTGGTCGAGGACATCGGCTTCGACGCCTCGTTCAGCTTCATCTTCAGTCCGCGCCCTGGCACGCCGGCGGCCAACCTGCCCGACGAAACGCCCTACGAAGTGAAGGTGGCGCGCTTGCAGCAACTGCAAGCTGCCATCGAGGCGCACGCCTGGGACATCAGCCGCACCTTGGTGGGCAGCACCCAGAAGGTTTTGGTGACCGGGAACGCACGCAAAGACGCCACGGAGCTGATGGGGCGCACCGAGTGCAACCGCATCGTCAACTTCCCAGGCTCACCCCGCTTGATGAACGAGCTGATTGACGTGACCATCACCGACGCCTACCCGCACAGCCTGCGCGGCGAGGTGCCGGTGCTGGCGGAAACACCGACCTGAAGCGCCAGCCAGCACGCCGAGGATCGAGTCGATGCGTCTAGCCGATTTCATGGGGCCCTTGCTGGCCTTCACCGCCCGCGTCATCACAGGTGCACAAGGCCACTGGAAGGGTTGCCCGCCGTCTAACGAGCAGCGGATTTACATCGCCAACCACCAAAGCCACTTCGACCTGGTGTTGATCTGGGCGGCCCTGCCCACCGAGTTGCGCCCCCGCACGCGGGCCATCGCGGCGCGTGATTACTGGACCAAGTCCAAGTTCAAGACTTGGCTGACCACGGATGTTTTCAACACCGTGTACGTCAGCCGCACCCGCGCGACGCCGGACGAGGACCCGTTGGAGCCGCTGGTGGAAGCGCTGAACAACGGCGACTCGCTGCTCATCTTCCCGGAAGGCACGCGTTCTGCCAAAGGAGAGCCGCAGCCCTTCAAAGCTGGCATCTACCACTTGGCTGAGCAGTTCCCGAACGTGCAAATCATCCCGACCTGGATCGACAACGTGCAACGGGTCATGCCCAAGGGCGAAGTGGTGCCCGTGCCCATCTTGTGCACGGTCACCTTCGGAACGCCCACGCGCATCCTGGAAGGCGAAGACAAGCGCGCTTTCCTGGAGCGCACCCGCGCCGAAATGATGGCGCTCAAACCAGGCGGGTGGCGCTGATGATCGTGGAGATGTTCCGCCAACTGAAGGCGCAGGACGCGGCCACCCATGTGGCCCTCTTGTTTGGCATCTTGTTCGGCTTGTTGCTGCTGGTCACCGTCGGCGGCTTGCTCTACCGACTCAAGCATCCCGTGGAGGAGCTGGCACCCGACCCTCGCAGTGCCCGGGCGCAGTTCAGCCGCGATCTGAACGCCTCGTGGATCGGTGCGGTCTTGTTCTGGCTGGCGTGGATCAGCGGCCCGGTGGGCGCCACGCTGCTGTGCGGCCTGTTCTCGTTCTTCTGCCTGCGTGAGTTCATCACCCTGCAGCACACCACGCGCAGCGACCACCGCGCGTTGATCGCCGCCTTCTTCGTGGTGCTGCCGCTCCAGTACGTGATCGTGGCGATGCGCCGCTTCGACCTGTTCACGGTGTTCATCCCGGTCTACGCCTTCATCGCCATCCCCGTCATCAGCGCGCTGGCCGATGACCCGCGCCGCTTCCTGGAGCGCAACGCCAAGATCCAGTGGGGCATCATGGT
>CAZAIR010000480.1:1047-1735 GCA_964485225.1 uncultured Burkholderiaceae bacterium | reverse complement strand
CCGCCAGATAGAGGCTCCCATGAAAAAGCCCCGCCCCCCCGCCCCGGATGATGCTCCCGCCCATCCACTGCACAGGGGGAGCGATTGGGCATCAAATATGCCTCTGGAGCGCATGGAATCTGCGCAAGAAGCTCCTGAAAGCATAGCAAACTCAAGTTCTGAGGGATGGGCTGCGGAGTTGGTGCAACCCGCGGCTGGCGAGGAGGTGGCCGATGCATTGGCGCTGTACCTGCGCGGCGTAAGGCGCACGGAGCTGTTCACCCCCGAAGAAGAGTTCGCCATGGCCACCCGTGCGCGGGCTGGCGACTTTGCGGCACGCCAAAGCATGATTGAGCACAACCTGCGCCTGGTGGTCAGCATCGCCAAGGGTTACAACGGACGCGGCCTGCCGATGACCGACCTGATCGAGGAGGGCAACCTGGGTCTGATGCATGCCATCGACAAGTTCGAGCCCGAACGCGGTTTCCGTTTCTCCACCTATGCCACCTGGTGGATACGCCAGTCCGTCGACCGTGCGCTGATGTACCAGGGCCGTGCCGTGCGCTTGCCAGTGAACGTCGTGCGCGAGGTGCAACAGGTGCTGCGCGCGCGCCGGGCGCTGGAAAACGATGCTGCGCTGGTGGCGCAACGCCCCGAAGGCATCCGTGTGGAAGACATTGCTGCCCTGCTGGGCCGTGAGGCACCCGAT
>CAZAIR010000480.1:0-1037 GCA_964485225.1 uncultured Burkholderiaceae bacterium | reverse complement strand
TGTGGCGGACTTGCTGGCCATGTCGGAGGCGCCGCGTTCGCTGGATGCCACGCTGGACCCTGGCGGTGAAGAGCATTCGCTGGGCGACAGCCTGGTGGACGAGCTGGCGCTGGACCCGCAGGCCCAGGCCCAGGCCCACGAAGTGGATGGGCTGTTGGAGGAGTGGATTGGCACGCTGTCGCCACGCGAGCGCGAAATTCTGGAGGGCCGCTTTGGCCTGCATGACCGCGAACCTGAAACGCTGGACGTGATCAGCAGCCGCCTGGGCCTGACGCGTGAACGTGTGCGCCAGGTGCAGAACGAGGCGCTGTTCAAGCTCAAGCGCCATCTGGCGCGACGCGGCATCAAGCGTGAATTCCTGATGTAGGGTGTGGCCCCCACGCTCCGCCACTGCGTGGGTCGCTGCCCCCCAAGGGGGCTAATTTCCCTTGGGGCAGCCCTGCGGGAAATTCCCCTGAGTCTGACCTGAGACAATTGGGGGATGAGCGACGCACTTTCCCCGGACACCCAGTCCCCCATCACCCCCGACATCTCCACTGAACCCGCAATGCCCGAGGGCTGGCTGCGCGTCAAATCCCTGGACCTGGAGGCCCAGGGTGTGGCCCACCGGCCCGATGGTAAGGTGGTATTTATTGACGGCGCGCTGCCCTTTGAGGTGGTGAGCGCCCAGATCCACCGCAGCAAAAGCAGCTTTGAGAAGGGCACGCTGACCGACATCCACCAGGAGTCGTCCCAGCGCGTGCGCCCGGCCTGTCCGCACTTTGGTCTGCACGAAGGGGCGTGTGGCGGCTGCAAGATGCAGCACCTGCATGTGAGCGCCCAGGTGGCGGTGAAGCAGCGGGTGCTGGAGGACAACCTCTGGCACATCGGCAAGGTCAAGCCCGACAACATCCTGCGCCCCATTGAGGGGCCGGCCTGGGGCTACCGCTACCGCGCGCGCCTGTCGGTGCGCCATGTGCGCAAAAAAGGCCAGGTGCTGATCGGTTTCCACGAGCGCAAGAGCCGCTACGTGGCGGACATGAAGGAATGCCACGTGC
>CAZAIR010000479.1:0-1736 GCA_964485225.1 uncultured Burkholderiaceae bacterium | reverse complement strand
CCCCGTGGTGGAAGCCACGCCGGCCGGCCTCACGCTGGAGAAGATCGGCGGCTACAGCACCGGCCAGTACGAAGTGAGCGCGGCCGAAATCCCCGCGTTCGACGCCGCCAGCAAACGCCTCTTCGTGGTGAACGCCCAGCTGGGCGCGGTGGACGTGATCAACCTCGCCAACCCGGCCAGCCCGGTGAAGGTGGGCGTGCTTGATGCCACCGCCGTGCTGGCGGGTGCCGAGATCAACAGCGTGGCCGTGTTCAACGGCACCGTGGCCGTGGCCATCCAGGCCCCGGTGAAAACCGACCCCGGCCGCATGGCGCTCTACCGCGCCAGCGACCTCAGCCTCATCAGCTCGGTGACCATCGGCGCGCAGCCCGACATGATCACCTTCACGCCCGATGGCACCAGCGTGCTGGTGGCCAACGAAGGCGAACCCAGCGACAACTACCAGACCGACCCCGAAGGCAGCATCAGCATCATCGACGTGCGCAACCTCGCCGCGCCCGTGGTGCGCACCGCCGGTTTCAGCGCCTTCAATGCCCAAGCCGCTGCCTTGCGCACGGCCGGCGTGCGCGTCTATGGCCCGAACGCCACGGTGGCGCAAGACCTGGAGCCGGAGTACATCGCCGTCTCGGCCGACGGCACCACCGCCTGGGTGACCCTGCAAGAGAACAACGCGCTGGCCAAGGTGAACATCGCCACGGCCACCGTCACCAACATCCTGCCGCTGGGCTACAAAGACCACAGCCTGGCCGCCAACGCGCTGGACGTGTCCGACCGCGACAACGCCATCAACATCAAGACCTGGGCGGGCGTTCACGGCATGTACCTGCCCGACAGCATGGCCTCGTACACCGCCGGCGGGCAGACCTACCTGGTGACCGCCAACGAAGGCGACGCGCGCGCCTGGGGCGAAAACAACCCGGCCTACCTGACCAACCAGGACCCATCGCTCGGTTTCATTGAAGAGCTGCGCGTCTCTGCCCTGGCCCGCACGGCCGGCTGGCAGGTGGTGCCACCCCAGCTGCGCAGCGTGGCGGGTGCGCCAACGCTGGCGGGCGCCCTGCTCGACCCGGCGGTGTTCAGCTACTGCGGCGCCACGGCAGGCAACCCGGGCACCTGCATCGCCAACGGCGAACTCGGCCGCCTCAACATCAGCTGGGTACAAGGCTACAAAACCGACGCCATGGGCGCGCCCCTGCGCTACACGGCCGCGGGCGTGCAAGACCCGGCGGGCGACCGCCTCATGTACGACAAGCTTTACAGCTACGGCGCACGCTCGTTCAGCATCCGCGACGCCAACGGCGCGCTGGTGTGGGACTCGGGTGCGGCCATCGAGCAGTTCCTCGCCAGCGCCGACTGCAAGCTCGGCTCGGCGCGCAACATCCCCTGCGCCACCTATTTCAACTCCGGCCACAACGAAGCCAACGCACTGGACAGCCGCAGCGATGCCAAAGGCCCCGAGCCCGAAGGCCTGGCGCTGGGCAAGATCGGCAACAAGACCTTTGCCTTCATCGGCCTGGAGCGCATGGGCGGCGTGCTGGTGTACGACATCACCAACCCGGCAGCCCCGACGCGTGTGGACTACCTCAACACCCGCAACGAGTGGACGACCCAACCCGGCGCAGCGAACCTGGCCACGGTGGGCGACCTCGGCCCCGAAGGCCTGGTGTTCATTCCTGCGGCCCAGTCGCCCAACGGCAAACCGCTGCTGGTGGTGGGCAACGAAGTGAGCGGCACCA
>CAZAIR010000478.1:0-1739 GCA_964485225.1 uncultured Burkholderiaceae bacterium | reverse complement strand
TGGTCACGCGGTTGATCGCGATCATCTTCTCGCGCAGACCGTCTTCGTTCGCTTCTTTGTTGATGTTTGCCGTAAATTTAGCCATTTTGTGTATTCCGTTTGATCAGAACTGCAGACCGGCTTCACGAGCCGCGTCTGCCAGGGCTTTCACCCGGCCGTGGTAAGCAAAACCGGAACGGTCAAACGCCACCTTCTCGATGCCGGCGGCCTTCGCCTTTTCAGCGATGCGCTTGCCCACCAAGGCTGCAGCGGTGGTGTTGCCACCCTTGCCAGCACCACCAATCTGTGCACGCACTTCAGCTTCGGCCGTGGAGGCGGCTGCCAGCACACGACCGCCGTCGTCGGAGATGACGGTGGCGTAGATGTGCAAGTTCGTGCGGTTCACGCTCAGGCGCACTGCGCCTTGTTGCGCAATACGGATGCGCGTCTGACGGGCGCGGCGGAGACGTTGCTCTTTTTTGGTCAACATGATCCTGATCCTTATTTCTTCTTGGTTTCCTTGATCACGACCTTTTCATCCGCATAGCGGATGCCCTTGCCCTTGTAAGGCTCGGGGGGGCGAACGGCTCGCACCTCGGAAGCGATCTGGCCCACGCGCTGGCGGTCGGAACCCTTGATCAGGATTTCGGTCGGCGTCGGGGTTTCCACCTTGATGCCGGCGGGCATGTCCATCACCACGGGGTGGGAATAGCCAACCGTCAGGTTGAGCTTGGCGCCCTGTGCCTGAGCCTTGTAGCCCACGCCCAGCAACGTCAGCTTCTTCTCGAAGCCCTTGCTCACGCCATTAACCATGTTGTTGACCAGCTGGCGCATGGTGCCGGACATGGCGTTGGCCTCGCGCGACTCGTCCGCGGGGACGAACGTCAGCGTGCCAGCGTTGTTCTCCACCTTGACCAGCGTGTTCAGCGTCAGCGCCAGGGCACCCAGGGCACCCTTGACATTGATCTGGTTGTCCTTCACCGAGATCTCCACCCCAGCTGGGACGGTGACCGGCAGTTTTCCAATACGTGACATTAATTTCTCCTCAATGCCCGCATCAGGCGACGTAACACAGGACTTCGCCGCCGACACCGGTGGCGCGAGCCTTGCGATCGGTCATCACGCCCTGGGGCGTGGTGACGATGGCCACACCCAGACCGTTCTGGACCTGGGGGATGGCGTTGCGGCCACGGTAGACACGCAGGCCAGGGCGGCTCACGCGCTCGATGCGTTCGATCACGGGACGGCCAGCGTAGTACTTGAGAGCGATCTCAAGTTCGTTCTTGCCGTCGGCGCTCTTGACCTGGAACCCATCGATGTAACCCTCGTCCTTCAGGACCTGGGCGATCGCGGTCTTGACCTTGGAAGCCGGCATCGTCACAACGGCCTTTTCGACCATCTGCGCGTTGCGGATGCGGGTCAACATGTCGGCAATAGGATCACTCATGCTCATTTGTGGTTCTCCTAATGCTTACCAGCTGGCTTTGGTGATGCCGGGGATTTCACCGGCAAACGCCATTTCACGGACCTTGGCGCGGGCCAGGCCGAAGTGGGCGAAGGTGCCGCGCGGACGACCGGTGATCTCGCAGCGGTTGCGCTGGCGGGTCGGGTTCGCGTTGCGGGGCAGCTTTTGCAGCGCCAGACGGGCTGCATCGCGCTCTTCGTCGCTCTTCTTGGCGTCGTTGGACGTCGCCTTGAGCTCGGTGTATTTCTTGGCGAACTTGGCGGCGAGCTTTTCGCGCTTGAGTTCACGTTGGAGT
>CAZAIR010000477.1:0-1763 GCA_964485225.1 uncultured Burkholderiaceae bacterium | reverse complement strand
TCGTCTTCAGCCACGCCAACAGCTACCCTGCCGGCTGCTACCGGGTGCTGTTTGACGACTGGCGTGCCGCAGGCTGGACGGTGCGCGCCCTGCCGCAGTTCGGGCACAACCCGCGTTTCCCAGTGACCAGCAATTGGCCCCACCTGGTGGAAGAACTGCTGCACTTCATTGACGAAGACGTGCGCCCCCAGGGGCCGGTGGCGCTGGTGGGCCACAGCCTGGGTGGCCTGCTCAGCCTGATGGCAGCCAGCCAACGACCCGGCTTGGCCAGCCACGTGCTGATGCTGGATTCGCCTTACATCAGCGGTTGGCGCACGCACCTGGTGCGCTTGAGCAAACTCAGCAAGCTGGGCCTGCGCGTGCCGCCGGCTTCGATTTCCATGCGCCGCCGCAACCACTGGCCCACCGGGGCCGACGCGGCCGCCCACTTCCGGGCCAAAAAGATGTTCCAGGCCTGGGACCCCCGTGTGCTGGCCGACTACCTGGCCTGCGGCTTCCAACCCGACCCTGAGCGCGGCGGTGTCACCTTGGCCTTCCGCCGCGAGGTGGAAACCGCCATTTACGCCAGCCTGCCCCACACGCTGCCGCAGTTTGCGCGCCGGCTGAAAGTGCCGCTGGCAGTGATCGCCGGCGCGCAAAGCTCCGAAATGCGCCAAGGCGGGCTGGAGGCCACGCGCCGCATTGCAGGCCCCAATTTCCTCGAGGTGCCGGGCAGCCACCTGTTCCCCTTCGAGCAACCCAACCAAACGGCCGCCACAGTGGCTGCGCTGCTGGCGCAGTTGCGCTGAGAGCGCCAATGACCATGGGCCATTCCCCGCTGTCGTGGTTGAGGGCCCTTCATGCGCGGCCCCGGCTGCTGCTGGCCTTGGCCCTGGGTACGGTGGTCTACCTGCTGCTGCGCCAAGCCGCTTGGCAAACCCCCGGCGCGCAACTGCTGGTGGCTTGGAACGCTGGCGCCCTGCTCTACCTGGGCCTGATCGCCCGCATGGCCAGCCGGGCCACACCGGCGGTGATGCAGCGCCGCGCGATCCAGCAAGACGAAGGACGCTTTGCCATCCTCGCCATGGTCACCGTGGCTGTGGCTGCCGTGCTGCTCGCGGTAGGCTCGCAATTGGCCGAAGTCAAGCAACTGCAGGGTTGGCGGCTGCACCTGCACATTGCGCTGGCGGGCGCCACCGTGGTCACAGCCTGGGTGTTCCTGCAGATGCTGTTTGGCCTGCATTACGCCCATGACTTTTACGTCGCACGCAGCCGCCAAGCCCCCGATCCCTTGGTGTTTCCGGGCACCCCCGATCCGCTCTACCGCGACTTCATCTACTTCGCGTTCGTGATCGGCACCTCGGCCCAAACCGCCGATGTCGGCTTCAACGGCACGGCCTTGCGGGGGGTCGGCACGTGGCACTGTGTGTTGGCGTTCTTCTTCAATGTGGCCCTGGTCGGCCTGGCCATCAACATCGCTGCTGGCCTGCTGTGAGCCCGACCGCCAGGGTCGGCTCGATATACTTCGCCTTTCCTCTTGCGTGTATCCGGCCTGCTGGCCCCCAGTGTTGTGCAAGGGGGTGCAGCACGTGGGAACGCCCTGCACCAAATGACCAAATACGTGTTCGTCACCGGTGGTGTCGTGTCCTCTCTGGGCAAAGGCATCGCATCGGCTTCGCTGGCCGCCCTGTTGGAATCGCGGGGCCTGAAGGTCACCCTGATCAAGCTCGACCCCTACATCAACGTCGACCCGGGCACCATGAGCCCGTTCCAGCACGGCGAGG
>CAZAIR010000476.1:0-1765 GCA_964485225.1 uncultured Burkholderiaceae bacterium | reverse complement strand
GGGTCACTTGACGGCACCGGCGGTGAGGCCGGCGATGAGCTGGCGCGAGGCCAGCGCGAACAAGGCGATGAGCGGGATGGTGGCGATGGCGGCGCCCGCAATCAGCGCGCCCCATTCGGTGTCCACCGGGTTTTGCAGCAGGCGCAGGGCCAGCGGCAGGGTGAAGTTGTCGGGCGAGCGCATGACGATCAGCGGGCCCACAAAGTTGTTCCAGCTGCCGATGAAGGCGATCAGCCCCAGCGTGCCCAGTGCGGGTTTCAGCAGCGGCAGCACGATGCGGGCGTAGATGCCCAGCTCGCTGCAGCCGTCCATGCGCGCGGCCTCGATCAGCTCGCGCGGCACACCGCTGATCACGTACTGCCGCATCAAGAAGATGCCGAACGCGCTGGCCGCGCCGGGGATGTAGAGCGCGCGGGGTTGGTCGATCCACCCCAGCAGGTCCATCACCATGAAGCTGGGGATCATGCTCATGAAGCTGGGTAGCAGCATGGTGCCCAGCACCAGGGCGAACAGCGCCTTCTTGAAGCGGAACTCGAACATCGCGAACGCGTAGCCGCCCATTGAGCAGAACACCAGTGTGAGCGCGGTGGAGGCCAGCGCCACGTACAGGCTCCAGCCCAGGTTGCGCCAGAAGGGGATGCGCTCGGTCAGGATCTGGAAGTTGGCCAGCAGGTCGTTGCCGAACCACAGCGGCGGCGGCACGCTGAAGATCTCGGTGCGCGAGTGCGTGGCAAACACGAACATCACGTAGAACGGCGCGAACATCAGCACCGCACCGATGCCGACCAGCGCGCGCGCGCCCCAGATGCCCATGGCGGCGCTGCGTGAAGTGGAGGTGTGCGTGGGGTTGGGCTGCATCAGTCAGTCTTCCTTGCCGAACGCGCGGTGCGTGGCCCAGGTGGCCATGGCCAGCAGCAGGAACAGCAGCCAGGCCATGGCGCTGGCGGCACCGAAGTCGTTGAAGTCAAACGCCAGGCGGTAGAGGTAGACGGCGCTGGTCATGCCGGCTTGGTCGTTGCCGCCGCGGCCGTTGGTGAGGATGAAGGGTTCTTCGAACAGCTGCAGGCTGCCGATGATGGACAGCGTGACCCCGAACAGCAGCATGGCCTTGAGCCCCGGCAGGGTGATGTAGCGGAACTGCTGCCAGCGCCCGGCTCCGTCCATGGTGGCCGCCTCGTACAAATCCTTGGGGATGGTTTGCAGCGCGGCCAGGTACAGCACCACGTTGAAGCCCACGTAGCGCCAGAACACCACGGTGGCGATGGCGGGCTTCAGGCGGTCGGGATCGTTCAGCCAGTCGATGGCCTGCGCCGGCAGCACCCACTCCAAGCCAGGCAGGCTGCGCAGGGCCGAGATGCCGGCGTTGATCAGCCCGTAGTCGGTCGAGAACAGCGAACCGAACAGGATGGCGATGGCCACCGTGGATGTGATGTAGGGCATGAAGTAGATGCCCACCAGCGCATTGCGCCGGCGCGAGGCCATCGCGTTCAAGGCCACCGCCAAAGGCACGGCCACCAGGTGCTGCGGCACGGCACTGGCCACACCCAGCCACAAGGTGTTGAACAGCGACTTCCAGAACCACTCGTCTTGCAAAGCAAAAGCGAAGTTGCCCCAGCCCACCCAGTCCATCGCGCCCAGGCCGCTGGTGGGCTCCCAGTGGTGGAAGGCCAGGTAGAGCGAGAACAGCAGCGGGAACAAGCCGAACACCGCGAACAGGATCAGGAACGGCGCCAGCAACAGGTAGGGCGCCGCCCCGACAGAGATG
>CAZAIR010000475.1:0-1767 GCA_964485225.1 uncultured Burkholderiaceae bacterium | reverse complement strand
CCTTGTTTTTTGAAGACACCGCTACGGTGTTCGACTACGTGGGCGCAGACGCCACAGTCGTGCTACACGGCGATTTGGAACCTGCCTTCCAGCGCTTCTGGCAAGACACGAAAGACCGTTACCGCCTGGTGCAGGGCGACCCCGATCGCCCCGCGCTGCCACCCGAGACCTTGTTCCTGGGCACGGAGCAGTTTTATGCCCGGGCCAATGTGCACGCCCAGCTGGCAATCCGTGCAGCGGGCGAAGGTGACGCATTTGTAGAGTTTGGCGCCCTACCCGCCCTGTCGGTAGAGCGCGGCACCGAAGACCCGCTGTCGCGCCTCAAGGCCCATGCCCGCAACACCCAGCACCGCGTCCTGATCCTGGCCGAGAGCGATGGCCGCCGCGAAAGCCTGCTGGACTTTGTGCGTGCCAGCGGCATCACCCCGCCCGCTTTTGACTCGCTGCAAGAGTTTCTGGCCAGCGATGAGAAGTTTGGTATGGCCACCGCCGGGCTGACGGTGGGCTTCAGCTGGCTGGAAATGGGCATCGACCTCATCACCGAGACCGAGCTGTTTGCCACCGGCCCCACCACGCGCCGGCGCAAGAAGCAGGAGCAGGTCAGCGATGTGGAGGCCTTGATCAAGGACCTCTCCGAACTCAACATCGGCGACCCCGTGGTGCACAGCGCCCACGGCATCGGCCGCTACCGCGGCCTGATGCACATGGACATGGGCAACAAGAACGCCGCCGGTGAACCCGAGCTGCAGGAGTTCTTGCACCTCGAATATGCCGACAAGGCGACGCTCTATGTGCCGGTGAGCCAGCTGCACCTGATCAGCCGCTACACCGGCGTGAGTGCCGACGAGGCGCCATTGCACCGCCTGGGCAGCGGCCAATGGGAAAAAGCCAAGCGCAAGGCTGCGGAGCAGGTGCGCGACAGCGCAGCCGAGTTGCTCAATATCTACGCACGCCGCGCCGCGCGCGAGGGCCATGCCTTCCGCTACAGCCCCGGCGACTACGAGACCTTTGCCAACGATTTCGGCTTTGAAGAAACCGCCGACCAAAAGGCCGCCATCCATTGCGTGATCCAGGACATGATTTCGCCCCGCCCCATGGACCGCCTGGTCTGCGGCGATGTGGGCTTTGGCAAGACCGAAGTCGCCTTGCGCGCGGCCTTTGTGGCGGTGACCGGCGGCAAGCAAGTGGCGTTTTTGGCACCGACCACGCTGCTGGCCGAGCAGCACTACCAAACCTTGGTGGACCGCTTCAGCAAGTGGCCGGTCAAGATTGCCGAGATGAGCCGCTTCCGTAGCGCCAAGGAAATCACCGCCGCCATGAAAGGCGTGGCCGACGGCACCGTGGACATTGTGGTGGGGACGCACAAGCTGTTGAGCCAGGACACCAAGTTCGCCAACCTGGGCCTGCTCATCATTGACGAGGAGCACCGCTTTGGCGTGCGCCACAAGGAGCAGATGAAGGCCCTGCGCGCCGAGGTGGACGTGCTCACGCTGACCGCCACCCCCATTCCACGCACACTGGGCATGGCACTCGAAGGCCTGCGCGACCTGAGCGTGATCGCCACCGCACCCCAGCGCCGCCTGGCCATCAAGACCTTTGTAAGGTCTGAGGGCAACGGCGTGATCCGCGAAGCCGTGCTGCGTGAACTCAAGCGCGGCGGCCAGGTCTACTTCTTGCACAACGAAGTGGAGACCATCGAGAACCGGCGCCAAAAGCTCGAAGAGCTGCTGCCCGAGGCCCGCATTGCCGTGGCCCACGGCCAGATGC
>CAZAIR010000474.1:0-1769 GCA_964485225.1 uncultured Burkholderiaceae bacterium | reverse complement strand
CGCATCCCCTGCCCGCGCTGCGGCTCGGCCTTGAGCGAGCGCCTGAGCGCCTTCGGCGCCACCGCCTGCAAAGCCCTGTACCGCTGCACCGCCTGCCGCGAGCCCTTCGAGTACTTCAAACCCATCTGAACGTGGCTGAGCGCGCCGCGCTTGTGCGGCGCAAAAAAAGGCCCACCAGGACACCCCGCCCGTGAACTTCCACCCCCTCACCGTCGCCGCCATCGAGCCCGACACCGACGACGCCACCGTCGTCCGTTTCGAAGTGCCCGCCGCGCTGCGCGACACCTTCGCCTTCGAAGCCGGCCAGTACCTGACCTTGCGCGCCAACGTCGATGGGCAAGACCTGCGCCGCAGTTACTCCATCTGCGCTGGGGCCGACGACGGCCTGCTGCGCGTGGGCGTGCGCCGCGTGCCCGGTGGGGTGTTCTCCAGCTGGGTGCACGGCCAGCTCAAAGCGGGTGACACCCTGCAAGTCTTCCCGCCCCAAGGCCGCTTTGTGCTGCCCGCCGCAGCCGGGGCCGGCCGCCACATCGTGGGCATCGCCGGGGGTTCGGGCATCACGCCCATCCTGTCCATCGCCAAAACCCTGTTGGCCCGCGAGCCGCACAGCCGCTTCACCCTGCTGTACGCCAACCGCCGCGTGGCCAGCACCATGTTCAAAGACGAACTGGAAGACCTCAAGAACACCCACATGGGCCGCCTGGCCCTGCACGCCGTGTTCAGCAACGAGGCCATCGACAGCCCGCTGCACAGCGGCCGGCTCGATGCCGACAAGCTCAACCGCTTCTTCGCCACCGTGCTGCCCCCGGCCGGCATCGACCACGTGTTCGTCTGCGGCCCCCACGGCTTCAACGACGGCGCCGAAGCCGCCCTGCGCGCCGCGGGCGTGCCCGAAGAGCGCATCCATATCGAACGCTTCGGCACGCCCGAGATGCAAGCCGGCCAGCCCGCACCGCACGAAGTGAAGCCGGGCGATGCCCCCCAAGCCCGCGTCACCATCGTGCGCGACGGCTTCACCCGTGTCATCGACGTGCTGGCCACCGACCCCAGCCTGCTCGACGCCGCCGCCCGTGCCGGCATGGACGTGCCCTACAGCTGCAAAAGCGGCGTGTGCAGCACCTGCCGCTGCAAGGTGCTGAACGGCCAGGTGCGCATGGACCGCAACTTCGCGCTGGAGAAGCACGAACTGGCGGCCGGCTTCGTGCTGGCCTGCCAGGCGCACGCGCTCACGCCCGAAGTGACCCTCAGCTTCGACGAGCGATGAACCCACCCACCCCGCGCGAACACGACCTGCTGCTCGTCGCCGCCCGCCTCTTCGCCCAAAACGGCTACCCCGGCACCGCCATGAGCCAAGTGGCCGCCGCTTGTGGCCTGAGCAAGCCGGCGCTGTACCACTACGTGCCTGACAAGGCCGAGCTGCTGGCCCGCATTTGCGAAACCCATGTGGAGAAGCTGGCCGCGCTGGTGCGCGAAGTCAAAGCCCAAGCGCTGGCGCAAAACCTCGCGCCCGAAGCCCAGCTGCGCACCCTGGTGGCGCGCTTCTTGGCGGTGTACGCCGAGGCCCGGCACGAGCATCGCGTGCTGACCGAAGACCTGAAGTTCCTGCCCGAGCCCCGCCAAGCGCGCACCCGTGAGCTGGAGCGCGAGGTGGTGGCCGGCTTTGCCGAAGCCCTCACTGCGCTGCGCCCCGAGCTGGGCCCCAGCAGCCTGGCCAAGCCCATCACCATGCTGCTGTTCGGCATGATCAATTGGACCTACACCTGGCACCG
>CAZAIR010000473.1:389-1770 GCA_964485225.1 uncultured Burkholderiaceae bacterium | reverse complement strand
ACCCGTTCTTCAGCGTGCGCGAGACGCTGCGCATCCAGAGCGGCTACTTCGGCGTCAGGAACAACGACGCCTGGATCGACGAGCTGCTCGAGTCGCTGGGCCTGGCCGACAAGGCCGGCGCCAACATGCGGCAGCTCTCGGGCGGCATGAAGCGGCGCGTGCTGGTGGCGCAGGCGCTGGTGCACCGCCCGCCGGTGATCGTGCTCGACGAGCCCACGGCCGGCGTCGACGTGGAGCTGCGGCAGACGCTGTGGCAGTTCGTCTCGCGCCTCAACCGCGAGGGCCACACGGTGCTGCTGACCACGCACTACCTGGAAGAGGCCGAGGCGCTGTGCGGCCGCATCGGCATGCTCAAGGCCGGCCGCCTGGTGGCGCTGGACCGCACCAGCGCGCTGCTGAGCCACCGCAGCCACCAGGTGCTGCGCTTCAAAACCGACGCCGCCTTGCCCGAAGGCCTGGACGCCCGCGTGACCGGCCGCATCGTGCAGATCAAGGCGCACGACGCGGCCGAGGTCGAGCAGATCCTGGCCCGGCTGCGTGCGGCCAACGTGCCCGTGGAAGACCTGGAGATCGGCCGTGCCGACCTGGAGGACGTGTTCCTCGACATCATGAACGGGGTGCCGCAATGAGCCTGGGCGCCCAAACCCTGTTCCGAAAAGAGATCCTGCGCTTCTGGAAGGTGGCCTTCCAGACCATCGCCGCGCCGGTGCTCACCGCCGTGCTTTACCTGCTGATTTTTGGCCACGTGCTGGAAGACCATGTGCGCGTGCACGGCGTGCCCTACGGCGCCTTCCTGCTGCCCGGCTTGGTGATGATGAGCGTGCTGCAAAACAGCTTTGCCAACAGCAGCTCCAGCCTGATCCAAAGCAAGGTCACCGGCAACTTGGTGTTCCTGCTGCTCACCCCCTTGAGCCACCGCGCGTGGTTCGCTGCCTACGTGGGCGCGGCCGTGGTGCGCGGCTTGTGCGTGGGCTGCGGCGTGGCGCTGGCCACCGTGTGGTTCGTGCCCTGGGGCGCGTTTGCGCCCGCGCACCTGGGCTGGGCCCTGGCCTTCGGCCTGCTGGGTGCGGGCCTGATGGGCGCGCTGGGCCTGATCGCCGGCCTGTGGGCCGACAAGTTCGACCAGCTGG
The DNA here is from genome assembly GCA_964485225.1 of uncultured Burkholderiaceae bacterium. GTDB lineage: Bacteria > Pseudomonadota > Gammaproteobacteria > Burkholderiales > Burkholderiaceae_C > Inhella. The sequence continues at coordinate 640 of CAZAIR010000473.1, read as the reverse complement.
CGGCGTTCCAGAACTTCGTCGTCATGCCCATGACCTTCTTGGCCGGCGTGTTCTATTCGGTGGACGCGCTGCCCGGCGTGTGGCGCGCGGTGTCGCACCTCAACCCCTTCTTTTTCATGGTCGATGGCTTCCGCCACGGCTTTTTCGGCGTCAGCGACACCAACCCCTGGATCAGCCTGGCGATCGTCGGTGGCTCGTTCCTGGGGGTGGCGGCGCTGACGCTGCGGCTGCTGGCCACCGGGTACAAGATC
>CAZAIR010000473.1:0-379 GCA_964485225.1 uncultured Burkholderiaceae bacterium | reverse complement strand
CCTGGATCAGCCTGGGCGTGGTGGGCGCGGCCTTTGTGGGCGTTGCCCTGATTGCGCTCGAACTGCTCAAGCGCGGCTACAAGATTCGGCACTGAAAGTGATGTTGGCCCCCAGTCTCCTTGCAGTCGCCACCCCCCAAGGGGGCGCGCGGCCTTGGGGCGGCCCGGCGCCCGCGCCTTCCCTCTACTACCCACTGTCTTCCTATACGAACCATGAGTGATCCCACCCCCGACGATGTGCGCAGCTACATCGCTGCTGGCCTGCCTTGCACGCACCTGAGCGTGGAGGGCGACGGGCGCCACTTCTTTGCCACCATCGTGAGCACCGAGTTCGAAGGCCTGAGCCGCGTGCGGCGCCACCAGCGCGTGTACGCCGCCCT
>CAZAIR010000472.1:0-1779 GCA_964485225.1 uncultured Burkholderiaceae bacterium | reverse complement strand
CGGGTGTTCATCTCCAGGAAGTAGAAGCCCTGGTCCTTGCCGACCACGAACTCGACCGTGCCGGCGCTTTGGTAGCCCACGGCCTGCGCCAAGGCCACGGCCTGCTCGCCCATGGCCTTGCGCGTGGCCTCGCTGATGAAGGGCGACGGGGCTTCTTCGATGACCTTTTGGTGGCGGCGCTGGATGGAGCACTCGCGCTCCCACAGGTACAGGGTGTGGCCGTGGCCGTCGGCCAGCACCTGGATCTCGATGTGCCGGGGCTGTTCGATGAACTTTTCCATGAACACCCGGTCGTCGCCAAAGCTCGCAGCAGCTTCGTTGCGGCAGCTCACCAGGCCCTCGGCGCACTCCTTGTCGTTGTGCGCCACGCGAAGGCCTTTGCCGCCGCCGCCGGCGCTGGCCTTGAGCATGACGGGGTAGCCAATCTTCTGCGCGATGGCCACGGCCTCGTCGGCGCTCAAGATGGGCTCGTTGTGGCCCGGGATGGTGCTGACACCCGCCGCCTGGGCCAGCTTCTTGGAGGCGATCTTGTCGCCCATGGCGGCGATAGCGCCATGCTTGGGGCCGATGAAGACCAGGCCCTCCTCTTCAACGCGGCGGGCGAAGTCTTCGTTCTCGCTCAGGAAGCCGTAACCCGGGTGGATGGCTTGCGCGCCGGTTTGCTTGGCGGCCGCAATGATCTTGTCAGCCATCAGGTAGCTCTGGCGGCTGGGCGCAGGGCCGATGCACACGGCTTCATCAGCCAGCTCGACATGCCGTGCGCGGGCATCAGCCTCGGAGTACACGGCCACGGTGGCAATGCCGAGTCGCTTGGCAGTAGCGATCACCCGGCAGGCAATCTCGCCCCGGTTGGCAATCAGAATCTTCTTAAACATGCTGAACTCCCGGGGCGAGATTGCCTGCGCTGCCGGCTGCGCCTGCAGCCATGCCCTGTGTCGCTGGCGCGACCGCGCTGTTGGCGCGAGCGCCCCGGTTGGCCATCAGGATCTTCTGGAACATCGTCAACTCCTGCCCCTCAGGGCGTGGCCGGCGTGGGGCCGGCGTCTTGAATCAGGGTGAGTGCTTCGCCCGCCAAGCGCGCGTCCAACCATGCACGAACGCGGCGCAGGTCGGGCTCCAGCAAGGGCAATGGCGCTTGGATGCGGACCTCCAGCGAGCCACCCGCGGCATCCGTCAGCGTCAAGCCCAACACCGCCGGCTGCCACACCTGCAACTCGCGCAGCAAGTCGTCGGCCCGCGGCCGGCGCGCCGCGGCGAGCTCGTTCTGCCGCTGCGTCATTTGCTGCAGCTCCGTGGCCAGCGCAGCCAAACGCTGATCGCGCGCATCGCCACGGCGGTTCAAGTCTTGCAACTGTGCATCGCCAGCGCGCCGGAACTGCAACTGAGCATCACCAATGTGCTGTGCCTGCAAGGCTGCAGCGGCTGCAGCCTGCAGGCGGTTTTGCTCGGCCTCGCCCACCACGGTAAGGCGGATAACGCGCTGGCGAGCGTCAATCTCCTGGCCCAACAGCGCCGTGCCCGTGTCGCGCTCCAAACCGGCGAGCGCACGTTGAGCCGCCCCCTGGAACACCTCATCCTGCACCAGGCGATAGCCCATCCAAACGCTTGGGGCCAGCACGGCCACGAGCCCCAATGTGATGACGGCGCGGTGCAGGGTCCGCGTGCGGGCATCGAGCTCGGTAACCGAAGGCAGGCGCAGCACGCGGGCCACGGCCAACGTGGCGGCCGCGATGAACACGCCATTGATCAAAAACAGGAACAGCGCGCCAGCCGCCATGT
>CAZAIR010000471.1:0-1781 GCA_964485225.1 uncultured Burkholderiaceae bacterium | reverse complement strand
CTCGGCCTGGGTCATGGCGGCCAGGGGCTGGCCGCTGATGGTGCTGCCCGCCAACGCCAGCGCGGCGCTGCTGCCGATGAGGTGTTGGCCTTGGGCCTGCTGCTCAACCGTCTGTTGGGCGGCCGCGCACCCCTGGAATGCACCGACACCCGGGAGGTGATCAATCGACTGCCGCCCCTCGGCAATGACTTCGTTCGTTTGGGTTTTGATGCCGGTCATCCTGTAGCCGAAGCCTTGCGTGCGATCTGCAACCGTGCGACCGCCACCCAGCCCAGCCAGCGGTACCCCAACGCCCGCGCCATGGCCAGGGCGCTCGAAGCCTGGGTCGAGAACCAGCGCAACCCCGACGGGGGCAGCGTCGGCCATTTGCTGGAGCGCGTGCAGCGCTTTGGTGCACTGCCGGTGACCCGACCCGAGGCCGTGCGCAGCGTGCGCGCCGGTGGCCTGGACCGCCAGCACAGTGGCGCCTTGGCTGCCTTGGTGCTGCAAGACTTGGCGCTGACCTTCGAGCTGCTGCGCCGCGTCAACCAAGCCCGCATCCGCGATGGTCGTACCGCCACAAGTCCCATCCTGAATGTGCAACGCGCGGTGGCCATGGTGGGTTTGGCCGAGTTGGACGCCGCCGCCGCCAGTTTGCGCCCTTGGCCTGGCGTGCTGGCCCCCGAGCGCGTGGTGAACCTTCGCTTGGCCCTGGCGCGGGCCCACAAGGCCGCCGACCTGGCGTTGGTCCTGGCACCAGCCGGCTTCGAGCCCGAAATCGTGCGCTTGGCCACCTACGTCCAGAACATGGGCCGGCTGTTGATGCAGTACCACCTGCCTGATGAGGCCGACCAGATCGAGCGGCTGATGCAGCCGCCGCCGCCCACCGAAGACCATCCCAACCCGCCGGGTCTGAGCGAACGCGTGGCCGCCTTTGCCGTGCTGGGCTGCGAGATCGACGCGCTGACGCTGGCCGCCTTGCGGCACTGGGGCATGGGTGACGAGCTCCAGCAACTGGCTCAGCGCCCGGACCCCGAGACCCCGGTGCACCACGCCAGTGGTGATTTGGACAGCTTGCGTCTGACCGCCGCCTTGTCCACCGAACTGGTCGACGCGTTGGCCCTGCAAGAGCCGCAGCGCCGTCGCAGCCTGGAGGCCGTGACGCGGCGCTACGCTCGCGCGCTGGGCTTGAGCGCGCGTGAGATCCAACTCGCGCTGTTCCCCGAGGCCGCGCAAGACGCCGTGCGCCGCAAGCCCGCATGACGCAATTCGGCCGCTTCACGCTGCAACGCGAGCTCGGCCGCGGGGCACAAGCCGTGGTGTGGTTGGCGCACGATCCCCGCTTGGACCGCGAGGTGGCCCTCAAGATCATGAGCAGCGGCGCTCAGCAAGACGCCGTGAAGGAGTGGCTTCACGAAGGCCGTGCAGTCAGTCGCTTGAACCACCCTGGCATCGTGCCGGTGTTTGAGGCCGATGTCATCGACGGCCGTCCGGCGCTGGTGTTTGAGCTGGTGCACGGCGGCACGCTGCTGCCCCTGCTGCGGCGCGGCCCCATGCCCGCCCGGCAGGCGGTGGACCTGATGTTGGCCGTGCTGGACGCGCTGGCCGTGGCGCATGCCGCGGGCATCGTGCACCGCGACCTCAAGCCCAGCAACATCTTGATGGACCCGGCGGGCCGTCCGCGCGTGACCGACTTCGGCATCGCGGCCCGCGTCAGCGACAGTTCGGCCGCGCGCATCGTGGGCACGCCCAGCTACATCAGCCCCGAAGCCGCGCGCGGTGAGCACCCGCAGCCGCGCATG
>CAZAIR010000470.1:0-1788 GCA_964485225.1 uncultured Burkholderiaceae bacterium | reverse complement strand
GGGAGCGGCCCGGCGCGCTCACTGGACTACCTTCCGGCTGTTCGAGGACATTGGCATGGCACAGCGCAGGGTTGTCCACGGCGGCGGGCGGTCGGCGCTTGCGACGAACCGACCGGCCGCCGCGGTGGGCAACCCGTGTTCAGCGCGCAGGTTTTCGCCCGCCAGGTTCTTGACTCGACGCACATGTCGCGCCGATGTTTCGTTTCGACTTCCGTGCCCCCGGGGTGACTGCCCGGTGCGCTGGCCGCTCGACGGCCCGCATGAGACCCGCAGCCCTCGGGGTGCCGGAAGACCCAGACGGGCTACAGGGTGTAGCGCCAAGGTGTGCAGCCAGGAGCGCCGATCAGTGAGCGACCCGCCGGGCCTTCCGACACGCGAAGTCATACCGCAACTTGCAGGAGTCTGTCCATGAGCAATCGCTACGCCGGGCTGGACTGGGCCAGCCGAACCCACGCTGCTTGCGTCATCGACGAGCACGGCAGCGTGCATTTGCAGTTCGAGATCAATCACGACGCCGCCGGCCTGGCCGAGCTGTGCCGTCGCCTGCGCGGCGCCGGGGTGATGGCCGTGGCCATCGAACGCCCCTCGGGCTTGATCGTCGATGCGCTGCTTGAGGCCGGCCTGTCGGTCGTGCCGATCCACCCCAACGTGGTCAAGGCCACTCGCCCGCGCTACCGCAGCCACGGCGGCAAGAGCGACGCCAGTGACGCCTTTCTGCTGGCCGATCTGCTGCGCACCGACGGTCACCGCTTCAAGCCGCTCGCCCCGCAAAGCGACGACATCCGCGCACTGCGCGCTCTGGTGCGCGGACGTGACGACCTGGTGGCCACCCGCGTGCAGTTGGCCAACCAACTGCGCAGCCTGCTGCAGTCGTTCTGGCCCGGCGCCACCGAGGTCTTCGCCGACGTGGACTCGCCCATCGGCCTGGCCTTCATCCTGCGCTACCCGACCCCGGAGTCCGCAAGCCGGCTTGGGCCCAAGCGCATGGCCGCGTTCTGCGCCCAGCACGCCTACAGTGGCCGGCGCAGCGCGCAGGAACTGCTGGACCGGCTGCACCAGGCCCCAGCCGTCGCACTGGGCGAACTGGAGATGGAAGCCAAAGGCGAGTTGGCGCTGAGCCTGGCGCGCACCCTGGATCGTCTGGTCGATCAAATCCGCTTGCTGACCAGCCGCATCGAGCATCACGTCAGCTCGATCGACGATGGCCGCATCCTGATGAGCTTCCCTCGCGCCGGGCGCATCTGCGCCGCGCAGATCCTGGCCGAATTGGGCAGCGTGCGCGAGCGCTTCGACAGTGACGAACACCTGGCCGCAGAGGCCGGTGTCGCACCCGTTACCTACGCCTCGGGCAAGTCCAAAGCCGTGACGTTTCGTTGGGCATGCAACCACCGCTTGCGCGCAGCGCTGACCTGCATGGCCGACAACTCGCGTCACGCCAACGCCTGGGCCGCCAGCGTGTACGCCAAGGCCAGGGCCCGAGGCTGCGACCATCCCCATGCCGTGCGCATCCTCTCGCGCGCCTGGCTGCGTGTCATCTGGCGCGCCTGGACCGACCGCAAACCCTACGACCCCGCCCTCCATGGCGGCGCTCAGCTCGTGCTCAAAACAGCGGGGGGTTGACACAGGGTGTCTCATGCGCTGCGGTTCAGCGCCTCGAGCTGAGCCGGTGTGCCGACGTTGTCCCAGCGCCCGGTGTAGACCTCGGCGCTGATGCGGTGCTGGCGCATGCCCTCGAAGAGCAGGGGCCCGAGCGGTGCGCGCACGCCGGCCGGTACCGCGTTCAGCAGC
>CAZAIR010000469.1:0-1789 GCA_964485225.1 uncultured Burkholderiaceae bacterium | reverse complement strand
GCGTGGCAGCGGCCGGGGCCGAGGAGCTGAAACAGGCCGCCAAGCGCGTGCGGGAGGCCAAGCGCAAACCCAGCACAGGCGAGCCCGAGGCCGTGCCGGTGGTGGAAAGCCTGCGCGAACGCGTGGCCGCACTGGAGGCCGAGCACGCCGCCCTGCGCGCCGAGCTGGCGACCTTGCGCGCCTGCGCCGCACCCTGAGCCGCTGGTCTACCGCGCGGCCGTCCCCAGCGCCTCAGGGCGCGCGCTGGTACACGCGCACGTACTCCACCTCAAACTGACTCGGGAAGATCGTGTCATCCACCGGGCCGCCGAGGTCGCCGCCGATGGCCAGGTTCAGGATCAGGAACTGGGGCTTGTCGAACGGCCACTGCGCCGGGCCGGTGCCGGCGTTGCGGTAGACGTAGTGCTGAACGCCATCAACGCCGAAGCGCACTTCGGTGGGCGTCCACAACATCTGGTAGCTGTGGAACTGGCTGCAGGCGGTGGTGAGGGTGCGGCCATCGCCTTGGCCGTTGGCACCGCTGCCCGAAGTGGTGTGCACGGTGCTGAACACCCAGTCGGGGCGCTGGCCCATGTGCTCCAGGATGTCGAGCTCGCCACCCGCCGGCCACTGGCCTTCGGCGCCCAGCGTCCAGATGGCGGGCCAGGTGCCCTTGCCGCAAGGCGCTTTGGCGCGCACCTCAAAGAAGCCGTAGGTCCACTGCGCCTTGCCCTGGGTGATCAAGCGGGCCGAGGTGTAGGCCTGCCCGCCCCAGTCGGGCGCGCTGCGCAAGCTTTCCTTGCGGGCGGTGATGACGAGCTTGCCGTCGCGCACCACGCTGTTTTCGGGGCGGGCGTTGCCGTAGTACTGCAGTTCGCGGTTGTGCCAGCCAGCCTTGTTCATGCCAATGTCGTAGACCCACTTGGTGGGATCGGGCAGACCAGGGGTGTCGAACTCATCGGACCACACCAGGCGGTGATCGGCCGGGCGCTCCAGCGGCAAGGTGGGCATAGGTGGTGCAGGGGCAGTGGCCGAGTTCGGTGTGACATTGGCATCGGCACCGCCGCCACAAGCAACGACGGTGAGCACGGTCAAGCAAGTGGCGGAGGCAGAACGTAGACGCATGGGTGTGGTAGTGCTGAGATCAAAACGGACAGGGGCGGCAAGCCGAGCGCGCAGTGCGGGAGATGCTTCAACCCGCCTTGAGAGAGGGTGCCAGCGCCTGGGTGGGCCAGACGCTGGCGGGTTGTGGCCAATGGAGATGGCCCAGGAGTGAAAGCGCTTTCATGATCCACTAAAACAATCCCCAGGGTCAAGCAGGGCTTGCATGGGCACGCTGAAAAAAGGCCTTCACACCCAGACAGGCAGCGCTTGGGATCAGCCCAAATCAGCTGCGCAATGGTGGGCAATGAACTCGGCATGCGTCGGCATCACCTGAGCACACTTGGCCACCACCTGGCGCACGTTCTCCAGATAGGCCACGACCTCGGGCTCGGGCAGCAAATCGACAAACGGGTGGTGAGCGCGCGGCATCAGGCCCTGCCCCACCATCACCTGCAGCCAGCTGGATTCGGTGAACAGCTCCACCCCTTCTCGGTACACCCGGCCGTTGCTGGCGAACAGCGCCATCTTGCGTTGCAAGCGCTCCGGGATGGGCATGTTGCGGCAGTGGTCCCAGAACGGCGAATCGTTGCGGGCGGTGAGCTTGTAGTGCAGCACCAAGAAATCGCGGATGTGCTCGTACTCCACCTGGGTGATGGCGTTGTACTCGGCGATGTCGGCCGCATCGAAGCCCGCAGCTCCGACGTGC
>CAZAIR010000468.1:0-1795 GCA_964485225.1 uncultured Burkholderiaceae bacterium | reverse complement strand
AGTCGCCGCAGGCCGTCAGCCCCGGCAGCACCTGCATGCCGGGCCGCTGCAGGCCAGGGGTGCAGGCAAAGGTCGCGCGTTTTTCCACCACGGTCTGCACGGGCTGCAGGCCGGTCAGGCCCAGCTGGGCGGCGGCCTGCTGCAGCACCTGCTGCTCGATCAATGCCCGGTCCCCATCACTGGCGCTCACCACAAAGGCCAGCAGCCCGTGCTGGCCGTCGAGCTGGCCCCTGTCGAATACAAACTGCGCCGGGTGGGCAGCGGTGTTGCGCAGCGCCAGCATGGGCAAGGGCAGGTGGGCGCCTGGGGCATGGGCGTAGACGGTGGTGATGGCCTCAAACCGCAGGGCGCTGGTGGTGGCGCTCCAGCGGGCTGCACTGGCCAGGCCCGCCGTGCCTGCCAGGCCTTCGACCAGGCGGCTGGCCTCCCAGGACGGGCAGGCCAGGGTGACGTGGTCGAACGCTCCGGGTTCTTCGGTGCCGTTGGCGGCCACTACCGGCTGCCAACGCCCGCCGGGCAACGGCTGCAGGCGCTGAATGCGCTGGCCGGTGAGGACCTGGCCGCCTTGCTGCTGCAGCCAGCGGGCAGCGGCTTCGGGAAAGAGGGCGCCTAAGTCCGCACGTGGCAGCAATAGGTTGGAGCCGCCGCGCCCGCTGAACAGGCTGTCCTGCAGCACGCGCAGAAACACCTGGCCGCTGGCCTGGTTGGCGGGGGTGTTGAGGGCCGACACACACAGCGGGTCGATGAACTCAGCCATGAGCCGGGGCGTGAGCGGCGCGCACAGCGTGGCCACCGATGTGGCGGGCGCGCAGCGAAAGCCGCGCAGCTGCCAGGCCGTGGCTGTGCGCAGCAGTGCCAGCTTGTCGCGCCAGCCCCAGCCCTTGGCGCGGGCAATGCCCAGCAGCGCATCGAGGGGTGGGGGCAGGTCGGGCAGTTGCAGGCCCTGGCCATCAGGGAATTGAAGCGTGAGTGGCAGGCGCAGCAGGGCGGTATCGATGTCCACGCCCACCAGCCGCATCAGGCGCAGGCTTTCGGCGTAGGCGCCGATCAGGATGTGCTGGCCGTTGTCGAGCGTGGCGGGCGTGCCATCGGGCAGCGCGCCCGGCACGGCGCGCGCCCGGCCGCCCACGGTGCGCGCGGCCTCGAACACGGTGACCTGGCGCCCTGCCTGCACATGGGCAATGGCGGCGGCCATGCCCGCCCAGCCTGCGCCGATGACGGCGACCTTCATGGACGCGGGCCCACGGCTACGACATCCGGCCGAGCGCCTGCACCTTCCACGCCAGCCAGAACTTGCGCAGCGGCGTGAGGCGGATGCGCTGGTGCAGCACCTGGAAGTTCTCGTGCTCGATCTCGCGCAGCAGGGTGCGGTAGATGTTGGCCATCATCAGGCCGGGTTTCTGGGCGCGGCGGTCGGCATCGGGCAGCAAGGCAAACGCTTCGTCGTACAGCCGGTGCGCGCGCTCGGCCTGAAAGCGCATCAGCGCCGTGAAGCGGTCGGAGTAGGTGCGCTTCAAGATCTCGTGTGCCTTCACATCAAACTGCTGCAGCTCGTTCACCGGCAGGTAAATGCGGCCCAGCATCGCGTCTTCGCCCACGTCGCGGATGATGTTGGTGAGCTGGAAGGCCAGGCCCAGCTTGTGGGCGTATTCGGTGGTGCGCGGGTCGGTCTGGCCGAAGATGCGTGCGGCGACTTCGCCCACGATGCCCGCCACCAGGTGGCAGTAGCCCTTGAGGCCCGCAAAGTCGAGGTAGCGGGTCTGCTCCAGGTCCATCTGGCAGCCGTCGATCACGG
>CAZAIR010000467.1:0-1818 GCA_964485225.1 uncultured Burkholderiaceae bacterium | reverse complement strand
GTACGACGCCAAGCCCGAGGGCTTCAAGCCCGGCGGCGCCAGCCTGCACAACGCCTTCGTGCCGCATGGGCCCGATGCCGACGCCTTCACTGGCGCATCCCAAGCGGAGCTGCGGCCGCACAAGCTCGACGCCACGCTGGCCTTCATGTTCGAAACCCGCTGGCCGCTGCGCCCCACCGCTTTTGTGGTGAACACGCCGGGCCTCGCAGAGCCCGGCTACGCCGACTGCTGGGCCACGCTGCCCCAGACCTTCACCCCCGACACCCTGTAAAGCCGCCGCCATGCTCGACTTCACCCACGACCCCGCCGCCCTAAGCTGGGTGCCCAGCGCCCAGGAAGCTGACACCGACTTCCCGCTGCAAAACCTCCCGTATGCGCGCCTGCGCCGAGCGGGCTCGGCCCAGGCCTGGCGCATCGGCGTGGCCATCGGCAACCAAGTGCTGGACCTGGCCCAAGCGCTGGAGCGCGGCAGCTGGAGCCCCGCCGTGCAAGCCCTGCTGCAGCCCCTGGCCCAGGGCGACCTGAACGCCCTGATGGCCCAAGCCCCCAGCGCCCGCCGCGCGCTGCGCCATGCGCTGTTCGAGGCCCTGCGCGAGGGCAGCCCCCAAGCCACTGCGCTGCAGCCGGCGCTGCTGGCGCAAACCGAGGTCGAGTTCGACCTGCCGGCCCGCGTGGGCGACTACACCGACTTCTACGCCGGCATCCACCACGCCCGTGCGGTGGGCCAGCTGTTCCGGCCCGAGAACCCCTTGCTGCCCAACTACCAATGGGTGCCCATCGGCTACCACGGCCGCGCCAGCAGTTTGGTCGTCAGCGGCCAGGCCGTGCGCCGCCCTTGGGGCCAGCGCAAAGGCCCGCAGGATGCCCAGCCGGTGTTCGCGCCCAGCCAGCGCATCGACCACGAGCTGGAGCTGGGCCTGTGGGTGGCGCAAGGCAACGCGCTGGGCGAGCCCGTGCCCTTGGGCCGCGCCGAGGACCACCTGTTCGGCGTGGGCCTGCTGAACGACTGGTCGGCCCGCGACATCCAGCCCTGGGAGTACCAGCCGCTGGGCCCGTTCTTGGCCAAGAACTTCGCCACCACCGTGGCACCCTGGGTGGTGACCTGGGATGCGCTGGCCCCGTTCCGCGCTGCCCTGCCACGCGAGGCCACCGACCCGCCGTGCCTGCCCTACCTGGACAGCGCCGCCAACGCCGCGCACGGCGGCTTGAACGTCGAGCTGGAGGTGTGGATCACCCCGGCCGGCGGCCAGCCCGAACGCCTGGCCACCAGCAACGCCCGCCACCTGTACTGGACGCCCGCGCAGCTGCTCACCCACCACACCAGCAACGGCTGCAACCTGCAGCCGGGCGACCTGCTGGGCACCGGCACCATCAGCGGCCCCACCCCGGCCGAAGCCGGCTCGCTGCTGGAGCTGACGCTGGGCGGCAAGCAGCCCATCACGCTGGCGCAAGGCGGCCAGCGCACCTTCTTGCAAGACGGTGACGAGCTGGCCCTGCGCGCCTATGCGCAAGCGCCCGGCGCCCGGCGCATTGGCTTCGGCGCTTGCACAGGGCGCATCAGCCCGGCGCGTTGAAGATTCAAGCGCGGGTCATCCGCGCTGCGGCCTGCGCCCACACCCAAGCCGCGATGGCCCCCACGCCCATGCCCAGCACATCGGCTAGCACATCGGCCCCACTGGCCTGCCGGTTGGGCGTGAGGCCTTGCAGCAGTTCGATCAGCACACCATAGGCCAGCAAGGCCCACCAGCGCCAATGGCGCAGGTGCATCGGGTGGGATTGGCTGGCGCGGTCGGCCAGCAGCGTGAGCACCGCGAACGC
>CAZAIR010000466.1:0-1823 GCA_964485225.1 uncultured Burkholderiaceae bacterium | reverse complement strand
GCAGCACGGTGCAGGCATTGCACAGCTCGCGAATCTCATGCAACTTGTGGCTGATGTAGAGAATGCTGCAGCCCTGCGAGGCCAGCTTTTTCAGCACCACAAACAGCTTTTCCACCGCCTGCGGCGTCAGCACCGAGGTGGGCTCGTCCAGGATGAGCAATTGTGGGTTGGTCAGCAGCGCGCGGATGATTTCCACCCGCTGCATCTCGCCCACGCTCAGGGTGTGCACCGGGCGGCTGGGGTCGATGTCCAGGCCATATTCAGCGGCTTTGGCGGTGATGCTGGCAGTGACCTGTTCCAGGCTTTGCGCCTTGTCCAGGCCCAGCCACACGTTCTCCGCCACGGTGATGGTGTCAAACAGGTTGAAGTGCTGGAACACCATGCTGATGCCCAGCGCGCGCGCCTCTTTGGGGTTGCGGATGTTGACCGGTTTGCCGTTGAACAGCACCTGGCCGGCATCAGGCTTGATGGAGCCGTAAATGATCTTCATCAGCGTGGACTTGCCGGCGCCGTTTTCGCCCAGCACCGCGTGGGTCTGGCCGGGCATGACGGTGAGCGACACCTCGCTGTTGGCAATCACGCCGGGGTAGGCCTTGGTGATGCCGGTGAGCTGCAGGCGCGCAACGGCGGAAGGCGGGGAATCTGGAACAGGTGGGGCCATGGGTGCTGTGTCTCTTATTCTTTTCGGAGTTCGGCCGCGACCGACTTGATGCGCTCGCGCAGCCACTTGTTGGAGGCGCTGGTATGGGTGCGGGCGTGCCAGAGCTGGTAATACATCATGCGGGGGAACTCCACGGGGCAAGGCAGTATTTTGACCGGCAGTGTGTCCACAAACCGCTCGCAGTACTGCCTGCCGGTGGTGAGCACCAGCAAGGTTGATGCCACCATGCCCGGAATCAGCCCGAAATGCGGGCAGCGCGCCACGATATGGCGCTGCAGGCCCAGGCTGCCCAGGTGCTCATCGATCACGCCCTTGGCGCCTGGGTGGGTGGCACCGGGCGCAATGTGCTCGGCCTCCAGCCACGAGGCCTGGTCCCAGCCGCGGCGCACCGCCGGGTGCTTTTTGGACACCAGGCACACCACCTCATCGCCAAACAGGCGGCCCAGGTGCAGGTCATCGGGCGGTTGCGGCCAGTTGCCAATCACCACGTCAATATCGCCCTGGGCCAGCAGCGTGCGGTAGTCGCTGGCGCCCGACAAGGGGTGGATTTCTATCTCGGCCGCGGGGGCCTGGGTCTTGATCTGCGCCACCAGCCGGGGCAGGAACAGCGGGTCCAGGTAATCGCTGGCGGCCAGGCGGAAGGTGTTGCGCGCTGTGGCGGGCTCAAAACCCCGCGCGTCCGAGAACAGCATCTCAGCGGCACGCAATATGCTGGCACTGGGCTCCAGCATGCGCAGCGCCGTTTCGGTAGGCACCATGCCCGAGCCGGAGCGCACCAAAAGTGGGTCCCCGGCAAAGTCGCGCAGGCGTTTGAGCGATGCGCTCACCGCCGGCTGGTGCATGCCCAGTCGGATGGCGGCTTTCGAAACGCTGCGCTCGGTTAACACGGTATGAAGGACCCTGATCAGATGAAGGTCTATCTTGTCGAAAAGGGATTGGTCTCTCATACAGGCGTGTAAATTGGTGCCATATGCTAATGCGTATGGGAGCCTGCCCCCTCCCGAATTACCCTCCCGCACGAGGAACCCATTCCATGACAACCCAAGTTTTGAGATTCGTACGCCGCGGCGAGATCGTCACCCTGCCCGATGTGCCCCCCACCCGCACCCTGCTGGAGGTGCTGCGCGAGGACCTGCACTGCACCGGCACCAAGGAAGGCTGC
>CAZAIR010000465.1:0-1835 GCA_964485225.1 uncultured Burkholderiaceae bacterium | reverse complement strand
AATCAGACAGGCTGGTCAACACGCCGCGGCGCAGTCGATCGATGGTGATATCCCTGAAGAACCGCTCGACCATGTTCAGCCAGGGTGCGGCGGGCGGCGTGAAGTGCATGGTGAAGCGCCAGTGCCTGGCAAGCCACACCTGGAACGCCGGATGATTGTGAGTGGCGTAGTTGTCGGCGATCTGGCGCAGCGCAATACCCTTGGTGGTTTCGCGATCAATCTTGCGCAGAAGCGTCAGCGACTCGGCGTGGGTGTGGCGCTGCTGGCACTGGCCGATGACTTTGCCATCCAGCATGCTCCGCGCTGCGAACAGCGTGGTCATGCCGTGACGCTTGTAGCCGCGCGTCATGCTCTGCGCCCGCCCCTCCTTCATCGGCAAGCCCGGCTGCGTGCGGTCCAGCGCCTGCGCTTGGCTCTTCTCGTCGCCACACAGCACGATGGCGTGCTCGGGCGACCGCCCTGGTCGAGACCCGTGACGAGCAACGGCTTCAGATTGGCGCGGGCTGCTTAGATCGCGGCGGTGAAGCCGGCCGGGCCTGAGCCCAGGATCAGCAAGGAGGTGTGTCGGGTGTTCATGTCGGTTCGGCTTCAGCGCAGGGCGGCCGACAGGCGGGCGGGTGCGGCGTATGGAAGCGACGCGAAGCCACCGGCAAGGCTGAAGGATTCGGCATGCCCCAAGCGGCGAAGAGCGCGCGCGGCTTGAGCACTGCGTTTGCCGCTGCGGCAGCAGAAGACCAGAGGCACGTTCTTCTGCAGCGCTCTCCACGTCGGAAGTTGGTTGACCAGGACCGACAGGGGTACCGCCGCGAAAACGCTCGCCGCACCGGACGTCTGCAAGGCATCGCCCAGCGGGCTCATGCGCTGTTCGAAGTCCTCGCGGACGTCGACCAGAATCGGGCGGGCCGCCCCGTCCAGCAACTGGCGCAGTTCGTCCAGGGTCAGCGCGACCTTCTCCGTCCCGCCGCCGCAATCGACTCGCGCGCCGCAGGCCATGGTCTGGTACTCGGTGGGCGCAAGGTCTTGCGCCAGCAGGCCCTTCTGCCTGGCAAACTCCTCGGCGCTGAGGCGGTCGCTCAGAACGCCCTCCAGCAGGGGCTGCGAGCCACACTCGACGGCCAGCGTCGTGGCGAAGCGGTCGTCGTAGTCATGGCCCGGCAGCAGCAGCGCATCGCGGCCGACGGACTGTTCCAGTACCTTCAACGACGGCCCATACGACAGCGGCGCGCTGACGGGGAAGTCACTGCGCCCCAGTGCACCCGGCATCACGGTGTCGCCGACGAAGGCCGCCTGCAGGCCGGTGTGGTCGCTCAGCAGGTAGACCGTCGAGTCCTCGGTATGGCCGGGCACGGCCAGCCGCGCCAGGCGGTGTCCACCGAAGTGGATTTCCTCTTCGTCCTCTGGCCAGCCAAGGTGATCCAGCGAGCCACTGGGCTCCATCAGGTCGGCAAGGGCCTGGCGCAGCACCGAGGCGGACGAGGCATGATCGCCGTGGCAATGGGTGTCCAGCACCGCCGCCAAGGTACAGCCGCGGCAGCGCAGCCATTGGCTCAAGCGGTCTGTCAGCTCCGGCAGTGGATCAACGATGACGCATTCGCGGGTGGAAGGGTCCGCGACCACATAGCAGCACGAGCCATCGACCACGAAGCGGGTGATGCGCTCTGCGGGTCCGGGCTCGGGCGAGGGGGTTGCGCCCTGGCAGGTCTCTCGCAAGGACCTCCCGCAGGCCATCAGGCGACGGCAGGCCTCCAAGAGCATCTCCGGGCAATCGGCCGCGCCGAACGACAGGCGCACGGCCGACTGGGCTTGCCAATCAGGCAGGCCCATCGCCTGCAAGA
>CAZAIR010000464.1:0-1843 GCA_964485225.1 uncultured Burkholderiaceae bacterium | reverse complement strand
CTCAAGGCCAGCAAGGACAGCGTGGTGCTGGTCGAAGGCCGTGCCATCGGCCAGAAGGTGGGCACGGGCCCCGTGCGCGTGGTGCACAGCACCGCCGAGATGGAGCGCGTGCAGCCTGGCGACGTGCTGGTGACCGACATGACCGATCCCAACTGGGAGCCGGTGATGAAGCGCGCCGCGGCCATCGTCACCAACCGTGGGGGCCGTACCTGCCATGCCGCCATCATTGCGCGCGAACTGGGCATCCCTGCCGTGGTGGGCTGCCACGACGCCACCGACAAGCTGCAAGACGGGCAGCTCGTCACCGTGGCCTGCAGCGAGGGTGACACTGGTTTTGTGTACGACGGCCTGATCGAAGCCGAGGTGAGCGAAGTCGAGCAGCGCGAGCTGCCCTACTGCCCGGTCAAGATCATGATGAACGTGGGCAACCCTCAGTTGGCCTTCAACTTCGCGCAAATGCCCTCGGGCGGCGTGGGCCTGGCGCGGCTGGAGTTCATCATCAACAACAACATCGGTGTGCACCCCAAGGCCATCTTGGACTACCCCGCCATCGATGCCGACCTGAAGAAGGCCGTTGAATCGGTCGCCCGTGGCCACGCCAGCCCGCGCGCCTTTTATGTCGACAAGTTGGCGGAAGGCATCGCCACCATTGCGGCGGCCTTTTTCCCGCGCCCGGTGATCGTGCGTCTGTCGGACTTCAAGAGCAACGAGTACCGAAAGCTCATTGGTGGTTCGCGCTACGAGCCTGATGAAGAGAACCCAATGCTGGGCTTCCGCGGTGCAAGCCGCTACATCAGCGGTGACTTTTCGGACGCTTTCGCGATGGAGTGCGAAGCCCTGAAGCGCGTGCGCACCGGTATGGGCTTGACCAACATCGAGATCATGGTGCCTTTCGTGCGCACCGTGAAGCAGGCCGAGCGGGTGGTGGCCATGCTGGCCGAGCGCGGTCTCAAGCGCGCCGCAGAAGGCGGCACCGATGGCTTGCGCGTCATCATGATGTGCGAGGTGCCCAGCAACGCCATCTTGGCCGACCAGTTCCTGGCGCACTTCGATGGCATGAGCATCGGCTCCAACGACCTGACCCAGCTCACCCTGGGCCTGGACCGCGATTCAGGCCTGGAGCAGTTGGCCGGTGACTTCGACGAGCGCGACCCCGCGGTTCGCAGCCTCATCAGCCGTGCCATCAATGCTTGCCGTGCCACCGGCAAGTACATCGGCATTTGCGGCCAGGGCCCGAGCGATCACCCGGACTTTGCCGATTGGCTGGCAGCCGAGGGCATCACCTCGATCTCGCTCAATCCCGATACGGTGACCGACACCTGGGTGCGTTTGGCTGGCGTGAAGTAAGGCACAGCGCGCCGCACAACAAAGCCCGCCAGCATCCGGGAACCCCCGGCTATACTGGCGGGCTTTTCCCTTGCCGCATGCTGAGTAGACGCCAGTTTGCGGCTTCCGTTTCTGGAATCCACAAGGAGACTCCATGCGTCACTATGAAATCGTGCTGTTGATCCACCCGGATCAAAGCGAGCAAGTTCCGGCCATGCTGGAGCGTTACAAGGGCATCGTTACCGCTGCTGGCGGCACCGTGCACCGCGTTGAGGACTGGGGCCGCCGCCAGCTGGCCTACATGATCCAGAAGCTCGCCAAGGCCCACTACGTGTGCCTGAACATCGAGACCAGCAAGGAAGTGCTGGCCGAGCTGGAAACCGGCTTCCGCTACAACGACGCCGTGCTGCGTCACCTGACTGTGACCAAGGCCCAGGCCGAGACCACCCCGTCGGTGATGATGAAGGCTGTCGAGCGCGAAGAAGCCCGCAAAGCGGCCCCTCAGGAGTCCGCCAGC
>CAZAIR010000463.1:0-1848 GCA_964485225.1 uncultured Burkholderiaceae bacterium | reverse complement strand
CCGGGATGTTCAGCTCCATCGGGCCGGTCTTGTTGTCGAAGCCCCAGGCGCCCAGTTCCAGCGCGCGCTGGTAGGCGAAGGCGGCGTCCTTGACGCGGAAGGCGATGGCGCACACGCAGGGGCCGTGCAGGCGGGCGAAGCGCTGCGCGAACGACTGCTCCTCGGCGTTCACGATGAAGTTCACGTCGCCTTGGCGGTACAGCAGCACGTTCTTGTGGCGGTGCTTGGCCACGGCTTGGAAGCCCATGGTTTCGAACAGCTTGCCCAGGCCCACGGGATCGGGGGCGGCGAATTCGACGAACTCGAAGCCGTCGGTTTGCATCGGGTTGTCCCAGGGGGTGAAGGTGGCCATCTGCGTGCTCCGTTTAAGGGGTGTCGAACTGTAGGAACGGGTGCCCGCAGGATGTCTGCAAACTGTGGCTGCCAGGGCCATGAGGACGCATGATTCCTGCAGAATCATCAGCATGACCGATTCCATCACGCTCGACGCCATCGATCAACGCATCATTGCTGCGCTGCAAGACGATGCGCGCTTGAGCTTTGAACAGCTCGCTGAGCGGGTGGGCCTGTCGGCTTCCGCGGTGCTGCGCCGCGTACGGCGGCTGGAGACCGGCGGCGTCATCACCGGCTACAGCGCCCGCGTGGCGCCCGAGCGCATGGGCCTGGGGTTGTCGGCCTTCATCAACGTGCGCCTGGAGAAGCACACCCCCAGCCAGCGCCAAAGCCCGATGGACAGCTTTCGCGCCGCCGTGCTGGGTTGGGCTGAGGTGGTGGACTGCGTGGCCTTGGCTGGCGAGATGGACTACCTGCTGCGTGTGCAGGTGGCCGACATGGAGCACTACGCGCGCTTCATCCGCGACACCCTGCTGCGCCACCCGGCCGTGCAGGACTGCAAGACCAGCTTTGTGCTGGAGCGGGTGAAGGGGCGTTGAAGGGCCGCTGATGGGCTGCTGAAGCGCCAGCACCGGCCTTGCGCCGGTGCAGATGCGCTGTATATACTGTGTATGTCGCATATACATAGTGGCTTGCCGCCACCTTGCCCTTGAGCGCTGAACTGTTCCTCTCCGCCACCGACCCGCAGCCGATGTACCGGCAGATCGTCGAGCAGGTGAGCGCCAAGGTCGTGGCCGGCGACTGGCCGCCCGGCGCGCCGCTGCCGTCCATTCGCGAGTTGGCCGCCGCCAACGGCGTGAGCGTCATCACGGTCAAACGCGCCTACCTGGAGCTGGAGCATGCGGGCGTGATCGTCACGCGGCACGGCAAAGGGTCGTTCGTGGCCGAGTCCACCGATGCGCCCCGTGCCCAGGCGCGCGCCGACCTGGCGATGCAGCTGGACCAAGCCCTGGCCACCGCCGAGCGCTTGGGCTTGGGGCTGGACGAGCTGACCGCCCTGCTGCAAGCCCGCCACGCGCTGCGAACCCCTGATGGCCCGACCGGAGGAACCCCATGAGCATCCCCAACCCCGCTTTTGTCTTGCAGGGCGTTAGCAAACACTACGAGACCTTCACGCTGCAGCCCTTGGATTTGTCGCTGGCCGAGGGTCAGATCATGGGTTTGGTGGGTGTCAATGGTGCGGGCAAGAGCACGCTGTTGCGCTTGTTGGCCGGCTTGACCTTGCCCGATGCCGGTCGCCTGGAGGTGCTGGGCTTTGCCATGCCCGAGCAGCAGGTGCAGGCCAAGCAGCAGATCGGTTTGGCCTCTGACGACATGCGTCTGTACGGCACGCAGACCTTGGCCTGGCACATGGACTTCGTGCGTCGCGTGGTGCCCCACTGGGATGCCACTTACGCCGAGCACCTGCGACAGCGCTTTGACCTGCGCGCCGACCAACGCCTGGCCGGCTTTTCG
>CAZAIR010000462.1:0-1849 GCA_964485225.1 uncultured Burkholderiaceae bacterium | reverse complement strand
GAGTCAGCGGCTGGCGGCTGCGCTGGCGGGCGGCACCACGACCTGTGGCACGACCACACCGGGCGACAACTGCACGTCCTCGGTGGGTTTCACAGCCGTCACGAAATAGCGGGTTTCGCCAAAACAGCTGGTGGGCAGCCCGACCTTTTGCTCGTAGTGCAGGGCCACACGCTGGCCCATCAAACGGTTGATCTCGGCCGCCACCTCGTCGCCATGCACGGTGAACGGGAACTTCTCGACCGGGGCGCCGGGTGTGCTGACCAGTGCCAGCTCACCCTCCCAGGTTTTGCACAGCCAGCCCTTGTGTGAGAGCTTTTGCACCCAGCCGGCGCGCTCGCCGCTGCTGTAACTCCAGCTCAGCGCCGCCCACAGGTACAGGGCCGGCAGCACCAACACCACGGCCAAGCCCATCCACACGATTCGTTTCTTCAGCATGCTCATCTCGATCCGGTTCCAAGCGGCCGCGATTATGGAGAGCCGGGCTGGTCTCGCTGCACCAGCGTCAAGTAGGCCGGCCAATCGGGCTCGACCAGCGGCTTGACCCGCACCGACACCGACTTCGACGGCCCCTCGTAGGGCATGTCGTGGCGCTGGCGCACCTCCACAAAACCCTGGCGAGCCCAAAAGGCTTCGGCCCGCGCGTTGCCCATCACCACCCCCAATCGCAGCCATCGTGCGCCGCTGGCCCGCGCCCGGGCTTCAAAAGCGTCATAAACCGACTGGGCCAAACCCGTGCCGTGGGTGGCCGTGGCCATCAAGAAAAGGCCAATGTGGTGCACGCCAGGGGCGATCAGGTCGTCCACCACCGACACAAAACCCAGCCACTGGCCGCTGCCGCGCGCCAGCACCGCCAGGTTGTGCACGGCGGCGTGGGGGTACGGCGGCAGCTCGGTCAGCTCTTCCAGCGCCTCGGCCGGGCCAAAGGCGCGTGCGTTGACGATCTGGCTGTAGAGCGGGTTGGCGTCCAGGAAGGCCTGCAGGCTTGGGGCGTCAGCTGTGGCCAGGGGCACCGCCACCCAGTCGGCGCCAGCGCAGAAGAAAGTGCGGTCGAGAAAGTCCATCCCGTTATCATGCGCGCCGCACAGGAGAGCGTCCCTGCAAGATGGGGCCGCCGAAGGCGCAGGCTGCTGAACCCGGCCGAACGCTCAGGCAAAAGGACTGTGCACACGCATGGCTGTTGCATGCGTTTCCGAGCTGGAGAGAGGCGCGCTTTCAGAAAATGGCCGCCCACCGAAGGGGCAAGCTGCGCGAACCGCGGTCAATCTCTCAGGTAAAGCGGACAGCGAGGGCAAGCCAAGGGCACCGCAAGGCGCCTTTTGAATCGACTTGTCTTTGCCACTGGGATACCCCGCCATGTCCGCTCCGCTCCTCAAGACCCCACTGCACGCCTTGCACCTCGAACTGGGCGCCAAGATGGTGCCCTTCGGCGGCTACGACATGCCGGTGCAGTACCGCGAAGGCATCCTGGCCGAACACCGCCACACCCGCACCGCCGCCGGCCTGTTCGACGTCTCCCACATGGGCCAACTGCGTTTGGTCGGTCCCGACTCCGCCGCCGCCCTGGAAACCCTGGTGCCGGTCGACATCATTGACCTGCCGGTGTTCAAGCAGCGCTACGCCCTGTTCACCAACGAGGCTGGCGGCATCCTGGACGACCTGATGGTGTGCCGCCGCCCGGATGACCTGTTCGTGGTCGTCAACGCCGGCTGCAAGGTGGAAGACACCGCGCACCTCAAGGCCCACATCGGCAACCGCTGCGAAGTGATTGAGATGCCTGAGCGCGCGCTGCTGGCGCTGCAAGGCCCGCAAGCCGTGACCGCCCTGGCCCGCTTGGCGCCCGGCGTGGAGC
>CAZAIR010000461.1:0-1852 GCA_964485225.1 uncultured Burkholderiaceae bacterium | reverse complement strand
TGGCCGACATGTACAGCAAGAAGCGCCCGGCCAGCATCGCCCGGCCGCGCCAGATTGCCATGTACCTGGCCAAAGAACTGACGCAAAAGAGCCTGCCCGAGATCGGCGAGCTGTTCGGCGGGCGCGACCACACCACGGTGCTGCACGCGGTGCGCAAGATCGGTGGTGAGCGCCAAAAGAACACCGAGCTGAACCAACAGCTGCACGTGCTGGAACAGACCCTGAAAGGCTGACCCGCAGCCTGCGGCGAGAATCGCCGCCGCCCCCAGAAGAACCCTCTCGGAGACGCCCAGAATGATCGTGCTCAAAGGCCCTCAAGACCAACTGCTCGGCGCCCTGCAATCGGTGGCCGGCATCGTGGAACGCCGGCACACCTTGCCGGTGCTGGCCAACGTGCTGTTGCGCCGCCAAGCGGGCGAAGTCGAGTTCGTCACCTCCGACCTCGAGATCCAGGTGCGCACCCGCGCGCCGTTCGACGGCGCGGCCGAGAACTTCGCCACCACTGTGGGCGCGCGCAAGCTGATCGACATCCTGCGCAGCCTGCCCAGCGACCAGATCTGCAGCCTCGGAAGCAGCCAAGGCAAGCTCACGCTGCAAGCCGGCAAAAGCCGCTTCACGCTGCAAACCCTGCCGGCCGACGACTTCCCGCTGGTGCAAGAAGCGCCTGACTTCGGCCCCGCCTTCAGCGTGCCGCAAGCCACCCTCAAGGCCCTGATCAGCCAGGTGCACTTCGCCATGGCGGTGCACGACATCCGCTTCTACCTGAACGGCATCCTGTTCGTGGCCGAGGGCAAAACCCTCACCCTGGTGGCCACCGACGGCCACCGCCTGGCGCTGGCCCAAGCCACGCTGGAAGTGGACATGCCCAAGCAAGAAGTCATCTTGCCGCGCAAGACCGTGCTGGAACTGCAGCGCCTGCTGAAGGACGGCAAGGACGAAGGCGCCGCCATCGAGATGCGCTTCTCGGGCAACCAAGCCCGCTTCAGCTTCAGCGGCATGGAGTTCGTGACCAAGCTGGTCGAGGGCAAGTTCCCTGACTACAACCGCGTCATCCCCAAGAACCACAAGTTCCGCCTGACGCTGGGCCGCGCGCCGCTGCTGGCCAGCCTGCAGCGCGCCGCCATCCTGACCAGCGAGAAGTTCAAGGCCGTGCGCCTGACCTTCCACGACCACACCCTCACCATCGCCGCCAGCAATGCCGAGCAGGAAGAGGCCAAGGAAGAGATCGAGATCGACTACGACGGCGACAAGATCGAAACCGGCTTCAACGTCAGCTACCTCACCGAGGTGCTGGCCAACATGTCGCAAGAGATGGTGGCCCTGGACCTGAACGACAGCGCCAGCAGCGCGCTGTTCAGCATCCCTGAGCGCACCGACTTCAAGTACGTCGTCATGCCAATGCGGATCTGACGATCCGCATTGGCTCCCTTCGGGTGCCTTCATGTGGGCACCCCCTGCCCCCGCCCTGCGGGGGTTCTAGTTTGTTGATTGAGCCGCTTGGCGGCTTTGAGTACCCGATATGAGCGACACGCCCGATCAAGCACCCGTCCCCACCCCCCAGCCGGCCTCCACCGGCCCGCAGCCGGGTTACGGGGCCGACAGCATCCAGATCCTGGAAGGCCTGGAAGCGGTGCGCAAGCGCCCGGGCATGTACATCGGCGACACCTCCGACGGCACCGGCCTGCACCACCTCGTGTTCGAGGTGGTCGACAACTCGATCGACGAGGCGCTGGCCGGCTACTGCGACGACATCGTCGTCACCATCCACACCGACAACAGCATCAGCGTCATCGACAACGGCCGCGGCATCCCCACCGGCGTCAAGATGGACGACAAGCACGAGCCCAAGCGC
>CAZAIR010000460.1:0-1852 GCA_964485225.1 uncultured Burkholderiaceae bacterium | reverse complement strand
GCCGCGAAGGCCTGGACAACCTGATCTTCGTGGTCAACTGCAACCTGCAGCGCCTCGATGGCCCGGTGCGCGGCAACGGCAAGATCATCCAGGAGCTGGAAGGCGTGTTCCGCGGCGGCGGCTGGAACGTCATCAAGCTGCTGTGGGGCAGCTACTGGGATCCGCTCCTCGCGCGCGACACCAGCGGCGTGCTGAAGAAGCTGATGATGGAAACCGTCGACGGCGAGTACCAGAACTGCAAGGCGTTCGGCGGCAAGTACACACGCGACAACTTCTTCGGCAAGTATCCGGAGACGGCGGCGATGGTCGCCAACCTGTCCGACGACGACATCTGGCGCCTCAACCGCGGCGGCCACGATCCGCACAAGGTCTACGCGGCCTACCACGAGGCGGTGAACACCAAGGGCATGCCCACGGTGATCCTGGCCAAGACGGTGAAGGGCTACGGCATGGGCTCGGCGGGCGAATCGCTCAACCCGACCCACCAGACCAAGAAGCTGGACGACGAGGCCATCCGCACGTTCCGCGACCGCTTCAACATCCCGGTCACCGACAAGCAGCTGGAAGAAGCGGCGCAGGTGCCGTTCTACCACCCGGGCGAGAACTCGCCGGAAGTGCAGTACCTGAAGGAACGCCGCGCCGCGCTGGGCGGCTATCTGCCGCAGCGCCGCCGCAAGGCCAGCCAGTCGTTCGAGACGCCCAAGCTGGAGGCCTTCGACCGTCTGCTGAAGAGCACCGGCGACCGCGAGATCTCCACCACCATGGCGTTCGTGCAGGGCCTGAACATCGCGCTGCGCGACAAGCAGGTGGGTCCGCGCCTGGTGCCGATCGTCGCCGACGAGGCGCGCACCTTCGGCATGGAAGGCATGTTCCGCCAGATCGGCATCTATGCGCCGTTCGGCCAGAAGTACAAGCCGGTCGATGCCGACCAGCTGATGTACTACCGCGAGGACCAGTCCGGCCAGGTGCTGCAGCAGGGCATCAGCGAGCCGGGCGCGATGTCGTCGTGGATGGCGGCGGGCACCAGCTATTCGGTCAGCAACGTGCCGATGCTGCCGTTCTACATCTACTACTCGATGTTCGGCTTCCAGCGCATCGGCGACATCGCCTGGCAGGCGGCGGACATGCGCACGCGCGGCTTCCTGCTGGGCGGCACCGCGGGCCGCACCACGCTCAACGGTGAAGGCCTGCAGCACGAGGACGGCTTCAGCCATGTCGTCGCCGGCGGCATCCCCAACGTTCGCAGCTACGACCCGACCTTCGGGTTCGAGGTGGCGGTGGTGCTGCAGCACGGCATGCAGAAGATGCTGCAGGAGCAGGTGGACGAGTACTACTACGTCACCCTGATGAACGAGAACTACACCCACCCGGACATGCCGGAAGGTGCGGCCGAGGGCATCATCAAGGGCATGTACCTGCTCACCGATGCCGGCAAGCCGAAGAAGGGCGAGCTGCGCGTGCAGCTGCTGGGCAGCGGCACCATCCTGCGCGAGGCGATCGCGGCGGCCGAGCTGCTGGACAAGGATTTCGGCGTGACCGCCGACATCTGGTCCTGCCCCAGCTTCAACGAGCTGCGCCGCGACGGTTTCGACGCCGAGCGCTGGAACCGCCTGAACCCGGAAGCGAAGTCGCCGCGCAAGGCCTACGTGACCGAGCTGCTGGAAGGCCGCCAGGGCCCGGCCATCGCCGCCACCGACTACGTGCGCGCGTACGCGGACCAGATCCGCGCGTTCGTGCCGATGGCGTACACGGTGCTGGGCACGGACGGCTTCGGCCGCAGCGACACCCGCGCCAACCTGCGCCGCCACTTCGAGGTGGACCGCTACTACATCGCCCACGCCGCCATCGCCGC
>CAZAIR010000459.1:0-1853 GCA_964485225.1 uncultured Burkholderiaceae bacterium | reverse complement strand
CCGTCACCCGCCATGGCCACCACGCGGCCTTCCTTTTGCAGTTTTTCCACCAGAAGCAGTTTGTCGGCCGGCTTGACCTCACCGTGCACCTCGTCGATGCCCAAGCGTGCTGCAACGGCTCTGGCCGTGGTCAGTCCGTCTCCGGTCGCCATCACGATGCGCAGACCGGATGCCTTGAGCGTCGCCAGCGCTTCCGGCGTGCTGACCTTGACCGGATCGGACACCGCCAACAGGCCCATCAGCTGTCCATCAACGGCCAGATGCATCACGCTGGCGCCCTCCGAGCGCAATGCTTCGGCTTGCGGTATCAAGGCGGCCACCGAGACCCCGATCTGCGCCATCAGCGTGGTGTTTCCCAGAGCCAGCTCACGTCCGCCCACCTGCCCACGCACGCCAATGCCCGAGCTGGATTCAAAGTTCTCGGGTTTATCCAACGACATGCCGCGCTCGCGGGCGGCGCGCACGATGGTCTCAGCCAGTGGGTGTTCACTGCCCTGGTCCAGGCTGGCGGCCAGGCGCAGCACCTCATCGGCATCAAAGCCAGGCGCAGGAACGGCGCGCTCAAACGTCGGACGGCCTTCAGTGAGCGTTCCGGTCTTGTCGATGATGAGGGTGTCGATCTTGCGCATGTTCTCGATGGCTGCTGCGTCTCGGAACAGCACACCGTGTGTGGCGCCCCGACCCGTGGCGACCATGATGGACATGGGCGTGGCCAGGCCCAGCGCGCAGGGACAGGCAATGATCAGCACGGCCACCGCGTTGATCAGGCCAAACACCCAACTCGGCTCGGGACCGAACAGACCCCAGCCGAAGAGGGTCAACAAGGCAATGCCCACAACAGCGAGGACAAAGTAGCCCGCCACCACGTCGGCCATGCGTTGCATCGGCGCTTTGGAACGCTGTGCCTGGGCCACCATCTGCACGATCTGCGACAGCATGGTGGACGCGCCGACACGCTCAGATCGCATCACCAGCGCGCCACTGGTGTTCAGCGTGGCGCCAATCACCTTGTCGCCCACGCGTTTGGTGACGGGCATCGGTTCGCCCGTGAGCATGGATTCATCGATCGCGCTGCCGCCTTCCGTGACCTCGCCGTCCACCGGCACCTTTTCTCCTGGGCGCACGCGCAGCAAGTCGCCAACATGAACATGGGTCAGTGGCACGTCCTCTTCGGTGCCGTCCTCCCGGATGCGCCGGGCGGTTTTTGGCGCCAGACGCAGCAACGACTTGATGGCCGCCGAGGTCTGTGACCGGGCCTTGAGTTCAAGCACCTGCCCGAGCAGCGTGAGCGAGATGATCACGGCAGCGGCCTCGAAGTACACCGCGACACGGCCCATGGAAATGAACGAGTCCGGGAACACCTGGGGCGTGACCGTGGCCACCACGCTGTACACAAAAGCCGCCCCGGTGCCCAGACCGATCAAGGTCCACATGTTGGGACTGCGGTTGACCACAGACTGCCAGCCGCGCGAAAAGAATGGCCAGCCCGCCCACATAACAATGGGAATCGACAGCACCAGTTCGATCCAGGTCTGGGTCGTGGATTCAAACCACTGCAGCCGATGACCAAACATGGCCAAGACAGTGACTAACAAGGTCAGCGGCAGCGTCCACCAGAAGCGGCGCTGGAAATCGCCCAACTCGGGGTTGTCATCGTCCTCAAGCTCCGGCAGCAAGGGCTCGAGCGTCATGCCGCACTTGGGACAGTTCCCCGGATGGCCCTGGCGAATTTCAGGGTGCATCGGACAGGTGTAGATTGCACCGGCCACCGCTGAAGAGGTCTCTGCGGGTGGCTTGGGCGCGAGGTATTGAAGCGGGTTCGCAGCGAACTTGCCTTGGCACTTGGCACTGCA
>CAZAIR010000458.1:0-1879 GCA_964485225.1 uncultured Burkholderiaceae bacterium | reverse complement strand
GCCATCGGCTTGCTCGGCGTAGCCGGGCATCACGCCGCACACCTGCCAGCCCAAGCTTTGGTACAGCGCCTGCGCGGGGCTGTCGGTGTGGGTGTCCAGCACCAGCAGGCGCTTGCCCAGGGCCTGTGCTTCGGTCTCAGCCGTTTGCATCAAGGCTTGGGCCAAGCCCTGGCGGCGGGCGCTGGGGTGCACCATGAGCTTGAACACATCAGCGCGGTGCTGGCCGTTCTCGGGTTGTGCCAGCCCGAGGCTGACGCTGCCCAGCACCGCATCGCCCAGCAGCGCCACCCAGGTGCGTTGCTCACCCCGGGCCACTTGCGAGGCCATGCGCTGCCAGAAGGCTTCGCAAGCCTGCGGCGTGGGCGTGCGCACCCAGCCGATGCTGGCGCCTTGGGCCACGCAGGTCTGCAGCAGGGTGCTGAGGCCGGCCACGTGCGCCGCGCGCAGGGGCAGCACCGTGGCCAAGGATTTCTCCAAGAACAGGCTCAAGGGATCGGGCGCGTAGTCGCCAAACGGCGTGCGCTCGCGGTAGCCCAGGCTGCGGTACAGCGCCAACGCGGCGGGCTGGCGGGTACCGGTCTCCAGCCGCGCGGTGGCAATGCCGTCGGCGCACAGGGCTTGCTCCAGCGCACCCATCACAGCGCGGGCCAGGCCGCGGCCGCGTTGGGCTTCGGGCACGAACACGCGCTTGATCTCGGCATAGCGCCGGCCGTTGGCGTCCTGCGCGGCCTTGGTGGCGCCGCAGGCCAGCACCGTGTCGCCATCGAACACGCCCAGGAAGCGCACGCCTGGCGCTGCCAAGGTTTCTGGGCCGACGAGGTGGTTGCTTTCGGCCGGGTACAGCGCCTGGTGGAAGGCGTCAGACGCTGCCAGCAGGGCCAGGGCGCCGGGGTGGAACGGGTCGAGCGGGCGGATGTCCATGGCGGTGCGGTGGGTGGTGTTTCAACGGGCTGGCGGTGTCATGGCCAGCAGGTAGTGGGCGGTGGTGTCGCCCAGGGTTTCGAAGGCGCTGCGGCCGGTGGAGCGGAAGCTCAAGCTGTCGCCCGCCGCCAGCGTGTGCGCGTCACTGCCCAGGGTCAGGCGCAGGGCGCCCGACAGCAAGCACAGGTGGTGCTCCAGGCCGAACACGGTGGGGGTGTCGTACACGATGTGTGCGCCCGGCTGCAGCCGGGCTTCGATCACTTCGGTGGCGTAGCCGGCCAGTGGCGGGCAGCGCATGCGGCGCTCGAAACCGCTGGCGGCATCCGTCCAGCGCGGCTGGTCGGCGGCGCGCAGCAGCCGCACCGGTGCGGCGTCCACATCGGCCAACAGCCGGCTCAGGGACAGCGAGTGAGCGTGCGCCAACTTACCCAACAGGCTGGCCGTGGGGCTGGTTTCGCCGCGCTCCAGCCGGCTCAGCGTGGCCCGGCTGATGCCGGTGCGCTGGCTCAGGTCGTCCAGCGACCACCCGGCCGCCGCGCGCAAAGCGCCCAAGCGTTGGGCCAGTTGCAGGTCGAGGGTGGATGCAGGCTGCTGTTCCATTTTTGGACGGAAATCTCAATAATGGGAAAACTGTAGCCGCCGCCCGATGTCGGCGCAAGCCGATTGCCCATGACCACCGCCCACCCATCGCCGCCGTCCATGTCTTCCAAGCCCTCCCCCTGGCCGCTGTGGGCGGCTCTGGCGGTGATCGTCACCTGGGGCCTCAACTTCCCGCTGCAAAAGGCCATCTTTGGCCAGATCGGCCCGGTGGCCTTTGTGGGCCTGCGCTACCTGCTGGTCCCTTTGTGCGCGCTGGCGCTGCTGGTGGCCCACCACGGCCGACACTGGCCGCGCTTGAGCCGTCCCGACCTGTGGCAACTGGCGCGCCTGGCGGTGGTGGGGCAGGCGCTGCACCTGA
>CAZAIR010000457.1:0-1888 GCA_964485225.1 uncultured Burkholderiaceae bacterium | reverse complement strand
GCCAGCCGCAGTGGCTTCAGCTCAGGGCGGGTTTTGTGCTTGAACACCAAGGTGCGGGTGGCGCCGAGGCTGAGTGAGGCGATGACGGGTGTGGGGCCCAGTTCCTTCTCGTCGTCGCTGTGCATGCCCATGCTGTCGCGGTGGTTGCGGTAGTGGTTCAGCAGCACGCTGCTGAAGGGGGCCTGCGCCAGGTGCTGCACCCGGTCGCGCAGCTTGGCAAGGGTCGGCGTCCAGGGCAGTGGCTCCAGGCGGAGGCCAGCGTAGGCGTAAGCCTGATCGGCATCGCCGTACCAAGCCGTGAGCCGGGGCTGCAGGTGCCGTTTGCCGTAGACGGTGACCACCTCGTGGCGCCACGGGGTGGTGGCGATGAGTTCCTGCAGCAGCGCGCCGTCCGGCTGCCCCAGGTCCATCTGTCGCGCGAAGCTGAGCTCGGCGTCCTCGACCTGCAGCGGGCTGAGCGCGGCGTCGCCGCCGAAGAGGTCGAGGGTCATGGCTGTCGAATGATCAGGTGGCGCACAGCTGCGGGCTTGGGACGTTGGCGCCCAGCACAGGCCAAGCCCAGGGCGCTCCGCTCACTTCACCACAAAGCGCACCGCTGCTGCCTTCTGCCCGGCCATGGTCACCGTGGCCACGGCCACGGTGCCGGGCTGCAGCTTGAAGCTGCCGGTGGCTTCCAGGCGGTTGGGCGCCACGGGGCGCAGGTCGGTGCTGGCTTTGTCTTTGCCGGTGAGCAGGGTGACTTTGGCGGTGGCGCCGGTGGTGGACAGGGGTTCGCCGTGGTCGCTCACAAAAACCACCAAGCGGTCGGGCTTGGCGAGCAGTTCGTAGTCGATGTGGCCGACGACGACCATCACGCCGCCGTGGCGGGGCTGGTGGTCTTTGCCGTGGTCGTGCACGTGGGGGCCGGCGGCGAGCGGCGGGGTGACGGCCAGCAGCAGGGCTGCTGAGCAAGCGGCAAGGCGGGTGGCGATGTTCTTCATGGTGGAAGGCTCCAGGGGGTGAAAGGAAGTTGAATCAGTAAACCTGCGCGCCGGCGCTGGCCGCCAAACGCTCGATGGGGGCGCGCCCGAAGCGCCAGACCATCGCAGGGGTCAAGAAGGTGTCGAGCAAGGTGGCGCTGATGAGGCCGCCGAAGATGACCACGGCCACGGGGTACAGCACCTCGGTGCCGGGTTGGCCGGCCTCGAACAGCAGCGGCGCCAGGGCCAGGGCGGCCACCAGGGCGGTCATGAGCACGGGGCTCAGGCGCTCCAGCGAGCCGCGGGTGAGCATGGCGGTGCTGAAGTGCTCGCCTTCATGGGCGCAGAGGTTGATGTAGTGGCTGATCTTCAAGATGCCGTTGCGCACCGAGATGCCGGCCAGGGTGATGAAGCCGATCAGCGCCGCCACCGACAGCGGCTGGCCGCTGAGCTTGAGCCCGATCACCGCGCCCACCAAGGCGAGCGGGATGTTGGCCATGATCATCAGCGTGAGCAGGCTGCTTTGGTAGCGGCTGTAGAGCACCAGGAACACGAGCAGCGCCGACACCAGGCTTAAAGCCCCGATCAAACGGCTGCTTTGCTCCTGGGCTTGGAACTGGCCGCCGAGCTCGATGAACATGCCCTCGGGCAGGCGGTGTGCGGCGGTGACTTGGCGGATGTCGGCCACCACCTCTGACAAGGGCCGCTGCGCCGCGTTGGCCTGGATGACGATGCGGCGCTTGCCGTCGTCGCGGCTGATTTGGTTGGGGCCGTCGCCTTCGATGAGGGTGGCCAGCTTGCGCAGCGGCACGCGGCCGGCGGGGGTGTCGATCAGCAGGTCGGGCAGCGTGGTGGGGGTGCGCTGGCCCTCGGGCAGGCGCAGCACCAGGTCGAAGCGGCGGTTGCCCTCCACCACCTGGGTGATGCGC
>CAZAIR010000456.1:0-1899 GCA_964485225.1 uncultured Burkholderiaceae bacterium | reverse complement strand
GCGTGCAGACGTCCCCCTGGGCAAGGCCATCACGCCCGTGTCAGGCGGCTTCTTCAAGATCGAGTCGGCCAACGGCCTGAAGATCACCGATGGTCGCAACCGCGTTTCCACCATCACGGCCACGGACATCCAGGCCAGCAACGGCGTGGTGCATCTGGTGGACCGCGTGCTGCTGCCAGCCAACAAGGACATCGTCGCCACCGCCTCGGCGCTGCCGGACTTCAGCATCCTGGTGGAAGCCGTGGTGGCGGCCGGCTTGGCCACCACCTTGCAGGGAGCCGGCCCGTTCACGGTGTTTGCGCCGACCAACGCCGCGTTTGCAGCGCTGCTGGCCGAGCTGGGGGTGACCAAGGAAGCCCTGCTGGCGGACACTGCGCTGCTGACCACGGTACTGACCTACCACGTGGTACCCGCGCGCGTGCTCAAGGCCGAGGTCCCTATCAATACCGCCATTGCCACCGTCCAGGGACAAACCTTCACGGTGAACGCAAGCCTCGTGATCACCGACCAGAACCTGCGCACCAGCAACATCACCATGGCCGACGTGTTCACCAGCAACGGTGTGATCCATGTCGTGGACAAGGTGATCCTGCCCAAGTAAGCCGGTGGCTGTGAGCCCCGTGAGCCCCACGCAAGAAAGCCCGGCATGCCGGGCTTTCTTTTTTGGGTGCGTACGAAACGCTGGAAAGGAGACGCGACTACCGCGCTGCCAGCCCGTCGAAACAGGTGCGCACCACCAGATCCACGATTTCCGCATCGGAATACTGGCCGCCTTCCTTGAGAAAACTCACCACCGGGTCGCAGGCGCGCGCATACAACGTGTAGAGCACCACCAGCGGCGGCAAGGTGGGGCTGATCACGCCCTGTGCCTGGGCCTGGGTGATCCATTCACCAATCTGGTCGCTCACGGCCACGAGGCCGTTGAGGTAGTCCTTGTTGGCCATCAGCACCGCGCGCAGCGTGGAGTTGCGGCTGGGCAGCAGTGGCATCTCGTTGGTCAGCAGGCGCTCCAGCGACCAGCGCACCAGGGCGCGCAGCTTGTCCAGGGGCGGCATCTCAGCGGGCAGGCCTGCCAGGTAGGTCTGCACACGCCCCAGGATCTGCACCATGGCGGCGCTGCACAGCTCTTCCTTGCTGCAGAAGTGCTTGTACAGGCTGGCCTTCGCAATGCCCACGGCATTGGCGACATCGTCCATGGTCATGGCGTCAAAGGCCTTTTCGCCCAGCAGACGGCAGGCCGACTGGAGGATGGCCTCCTCGCGCGCCTGGTGCATCTGCTCCTTGAACGAGACTTTGGGGGGCTGGGTTTGCATGGCCTATATTTTATACATTGCGGTAAAAAAATAAATGACTAAGTTGCAATGCAACTACGCCGTTCACGTTTTAACCAGCACAAAGTGTGCCTTCCACCGTGCGCTGAGGGAGTGCACGCAGGTGCGTTCAGGACACGAGCGACTGGGCGGCGGCACCGGTCAGCGCGGCCGACAGCGCATCGAGCAGCTCGGACTCCAGGTTCCAGCAATGCCAGTAGAGCTGGATGGGCAGGGACCGACCGGGCGCCAGGTCCACCATGCTGCCGTCGGCAATCGCGCCCCGCGCCAGCAACTCGGGCACCACGCCCACCGCCCAGCCTGCGGCCACGGCACGCATCTGGGCCTCGGAGCCGGGCACGAACAGGTGGTTGAGCGCCACGCGCTTGAGCCCGAAGGCGCGCGCCACAAACTCGGCCGCCATGTCGTCCTTGCGGTTGAACGACAGGAACGACACGTCGCGGAAGTTGTGCGGCGTGAGCCCTTGCGGCAGATGCTGCTCGGCATAGCTGGCCGAGGCCACGGCCACGTAGTGCATGGCCCCGAGCGGCACCATCTTGCAGCCACGCAGCGCCTGCTTGAGCGTGGT
>CAZAIR010000455.1:0-1926 GCA_964485225.1 uncultured Burkholderiaceae bacterium | reverse complement strand
TCAAGCGCACCATCGAAAAACTCGGCCTGCTGACCGACTTGCGCGCCCGCGAGTTTTACGAGAAGCCCACCGCTGAGCGCAAGCGCAAGAAGGCCGCCGCAGTCAAGCGTCACTACAAGCGCGTGCGCAGCATGCAGCTCCCCAAGCGCATGTTCTGATGGCCGGGCCTTTTGGCCCTGCGACAGCCAAATCGGCCCGCGTCGTCACCGCCGCGGGCCTTTTTCATTCCAGACAGGATTTCCGATGAGCCTCAAAGAACGCATCACCGAAGACATGAAAACCGCCATGCGCGCCAAGGACACGGAGCGCTTGGGCACCATCCGCATGCTGCTGGCCGCCGTGAAGCAAAAAGAAGTGGACGAACGCGTGGTGGTGGACGACGCGGCGCTGGTGGCGATCGTCGACAAGTTGATCAAGCAACGTGTCGACGCCCAAACGCAGTTCACAGCCGCCGGACGCCAAGATTTGGCCGATAAAGAGTCCGGTGAAATTGAAGTGCTGAAGGTCTACCTGCCGCCGCGCCTTGATGCCGCCGAGTTGCAGGCTGCCGTGAACGCGATCGTGCAGACCCTGGGCGCCAAAGGCCCAGCGGACATGGGCAAAGTGATGGCTGCGGTCAAATCACAGTTGGCAGGAAAGGCAGACATGGGTCTGGCCTCCGCCGCCGTCAAACAAGCCTTGAGCACCTGAAAGCAGCACCATGCAATTGCCTGTTCGTGAACTGACTCCCGATGTGAGCGTGGCGCCCCAGTTGGCGCCCGAACACATGGCTGCCGCAGCGGCGGCTGGCTTCAAGAGCGTGGTGTGCAACCGCCCCGACTTTGAGCACGGCCCTGACCAGCCCACATCGGCTTCCATGCAGGCGGCCGCCGAAGCCGCTGGACTGGTTTACCGCTACCTGCCGGTGGCGGGTGGTTGGCAAAGCACGGAAGAAATCGCTGCCTTCGCTGCCTTGCTGGACGAGTTGCCCAAACCGATGCTCGCGTTCTGTCGCTCGGGTGCGCGCTCAACACAACTGTTCGTGCAAGCCACTTCAGAGTGAAACACACGGGGGAAACGACCCCCGTTGGCGAGAGAGGGCGTTCCTAGAATTTGCGCCGTCCGGTCCCCTGATGCGGGGCCGAGGTTCGGATCAAAGGAATCTGCCCTGTGTCGCATCTCCTGACTCTGTCGCGCGCCATCGACCGCTGTAGCCTGCTCATCGGTGGCGGCTTGCGCTGGCTGATCTTGGCCGCTGTGCTGATCAGTGCCGGCAACGCTGTCGCACGCAAAGCTTTTGATGTGGGCTCCAACGCCTTTCTCGAGATCCAGTGGTACCTGTTCTCGGCCGTGTTTTTGCTGGGTGCGGGCTACGTGTTCTTGAAGAACGCCCATGTGCGCATCGATGTGATCGCCGGCAAGCTGTCGCCGCGCACCAATGCGGTGATCGACATCGTAGGCATCGTGGCGGTCATCACGCCCTTGTGCTGGATGATGGTGCAGTTGTCGTGGCCCTTGTTCGAACGGGCGTGGGCATCGGGTGAGATGAGCCAGAACGCCGGCGGCCTGATCCGCTGGCCGGTGATGCTCTTGATGCCCGTCGGGTTTGGCTTGCTGCTGCTGCAGGCCGCCTCAGAGCTGATCAAACGCATCGGCTTTCTGACCGGCGCGCTCGCGCAGCCTTTCACACCCGAAGCCACCGACAAGGCCGCGCCATGACACTGTGGGTGGCGCAAAACTTCGTGCCCCTGATGTTCATGGGCCTCTTGCTGGTGCTGCTGACCGGCATCCCGGTGGCTTTTGGCTTGGCGGCCACGGGGCTGTTGTTCGGCTACATCGGCATCGGCTTGAGCAGCCTGCACCCCGAGGTGCTGGGCAACTTCACTGCCGGCCTGTTCCAGGCCTTGCCGCTGCGGGTGGTGGGCATCATGCAGAACGACACGCTGC
>CAZAIR010000454.1:0-1930 GCA_964485225.1 uncultured Burkholderiaceae bacterium | reverse complement strand
GCGTCAAAGCGGTCCGGGGGCAATGAGCACGCCGTCTTCGTCGGCGTAGAGCCATTCGCCTGGGCGGATGGGGGTGCCGTCAAGGAGCAAGCCCACGTTGAACAGGCCCTGGCCTTGGCGGTCTGTCGGCATGGGGACATGGCCAAGCGCCAGGATGCCGACATGGGTACTGCGCAGCTCAGCCAGGTCGCGCACGGCGCCGTGAATGAGCAGGCCGGCCCAGCCATTGGCCTGAGCGGCAGCGGCCAGCTTGCCTCCCAGCAGAGAGCGGCGCAGGCTGGCGCCGCCATCCACCACCAGCACACGGGCATCGCCGGGTGACTCAACCGCTTCTTTGATGCGCGAGTTGTCTTCAAAGCAGCGCACGGTGGCAATGGGCCCGCAGAAGCGCTCGACGTGGCCGTAGGAGCGCCAACGGCTGCCGGGCAAAACACGCAAGGCGGCGGGATCGCTGGCCTTGTGCGCGTCGCACAGATCACAGGTCGAAAAGTCAGGTTGGGCAATCATGGTGAGTCATTCCAGTTCTCGGGCCAGTGCCACGGGGAATTCAAGACACGGCGCCAGCCAGCTTTGGCGGCGGGGCGTTGGCGTCAGCTCAAAGCCAGTGGCAGCGTGCGAGATCTTCCCATTGGGCTGTGGCCGGCGCTGCACGTTGAGCACCGGCTTACCAACCCGAGGTGCCCAAAGACCGACAGGGTGCTGGCGCGGTCAATGCGTTGTCGGAGGATGGTCAACGTTCACCCCATCAGCCTGAGCAGCACATCACCCCTGGGCTTGAGTCTTGGCGTCGCGGCGCCTCATGGGTGCGCGCTGTGGCGGCTTGCCTGCGGTGGATGCAAGGCGGGCCGCGCGCAGCAAAGCCTCTTCGCGGGTGGCACAGCGCTGCAGCCAATCGGCCGGCGCCAAGGGACTGGCCCGCTGGGCGCGCGGCACCTGGGTGCGGTCAAAGCGGGCACCCTGCCCTTCGGCCAGCGCCTGCACACGCGCCACGAAGTCCGCATCACCCGGGTACACCTGCTGACGCAAACCGGCCGCCCAGAGCTTGGCCGCGCATCGGCATCGGCTGCATCGCCAGCATGGCCCACACGGCTCGCTCCTGGCTCGGTGCTGACTTCCCGCTCAGCGTCAGGC
This sequence comes from uncultured Burkholderiaceae bacterium, assembly GCA_964485225.1. GTDB lineage: Bacteria > Pseudomonadota > Gammaproteobacteria > Burkholderiales > Burkholderiaceae_C > Inhella. The sequence continues at coordinate 799 of CAZAIR010000454.1, read as the reverse complement.
GCTGGCGCCACAGCGCCTGCGGCCTGCGCATACAAGCGCTGCGCTTGCGCGCGCTCCGGGCCGTCGCGCGGCGTGCGCTGCAGCATGAACGCCTGCAACTGCGCGGTGTCCAGCCAATCTGGCACGGCCGCAGCGCCCGTGCGCGCGCGAAAACTGCTCCAAACCCGGTCAGCGGGTAAAGACACCAACCCCGCCGCAACCGGGTTTCGCTCCACGTACCGGCACAGGGCCATCAAGTAGCGGTCGCTGTCGCACACGATGGCCTTGTAACGGCCCTGGAACAAATGGCCCACCAAACCATGGCGGCGGTTGAAGGCCTGGGTGTAGACCCTGTTCACATGCCGCATCAGTTGCGACAAGCCCCCCCGGTGGGTTTGCACCATCAAGTGGTCGTGATTGCCCATCAAGCAGTAGGCCAAAGCAGACGCATGGAACCGCGCCAAGCCAAGGCCCAGGATGTGCAGGAACGTCTCCCGATCACCGTCATCCCGGTAAATCGGCTCCCGTCGGTCACCGCGCGACGTGAGGTGGTAAACGGCGCCGGGGTATTCGAGACGCAGTGGGCGGGCCATGGTTTGGGTTTGGGTTGTGCTGGGTGCGGGGGTTTAAAGGCGAGACCTGACCCTCTGCATTTGATGTGACCCTCGGCATATCATGTCGACAGACGGGCAACCCCAGTTTCTTGCGGTCTATTTTTTTGCGGCACGCTCCTGGACCCGCTTAAGAATCTCCAGAGCCGCAGCCTCGGCTTCTTCACGCCGCGCTGAGCCTGTTCGCCCACCAGGGCTTCGCGAAGACC
>CAZAIR010000453.1:0-1932 GCA_964485225.1 uncultured Burkholderiaceae bacterium | reverse complement strand
GTCATGGTGGTCTCCCGGGGTGTCGTGGCTTGTTCAAGCAGGATGAAATTGTCCAGGTAAGAGCCACAGCAGGGCAGAAGTCATCAACAGGTAGCGGGCGAACTTGCCGATGGCCATGTAGACCAGACAAGGCCCCAAGGGCAGCCGCAGCCAGCCCGCTACAGCGCACAGGGGGTCGCCCACCACCGGCAGCCAGCTCAGCAAGCAGGCCTTAGGACCGAAGCGCTGCAGCGCGGCCAGCAGGCGCGGGTGGGGCGGGGCTTGGCGCTTGATGCGTTGGTAGCCGAGTGCGGCGCCTGAACCCATCAGCCAACTGATGCCGCCGCCCAGCGTGTTGCCCAGCGTGGCCACGGCGATGGCGGGCCAGAACATCGCAGGATCGGCCTTGATGACCGCGAACACCACCGGTTCCGAGCCCATGGGCAGCAGCGTGGCCGACACGAATGCCACGATGAAAACCGCCGGCAGACCCACCGCGGGCAGCGCCAGCCAAGCGAGCAGCGCGGCAATCCAAGCGGTGAGGGTGGCTTCCATGGCGCGCTGATTCTCAGCGCCGCGCTGCTGTCAGCCGTTCTCGGCGGCCATCGCCTCGGCGGCTTGGGCGGCGCGGGCTTCGAGCAAGGTCAAGATCTCGTCCAGGTGCAGCATCGCCCGCTCAGTGGCGGTGCGGCTGGGGGTGTCCCACACGTCCACGAGGCGGCGGGTGGGGTCCAGCAGTTGGTCCACGTCCAAGGTCAGGCCGTGCTCGGCCAGCACTGGGGCCAGCTGGGGTGCGCGGTGCAGCAAATCGGTGCGGGTGGCTTGGTACGCGTGTTCGGCCAGTTCGCGGCGGTGGCGGTAACTCAGCGTGTTGGCCAGGAACAGCTCGGCGTCGCGGTGGTCGGGCTCGAAGAACACGATGTCGGTGTTCGGGTGGCTGCGCGCGTAGTTGCGCATGCCGAGCTCCAGGCGCGAGTGGATCAGGCTGCGCAGGGTTTGGCTCAGCACCACGGGCAGGCCGCCGTCCACCAGTTTGGGGATGCTCTTCTTGGCGCGCAGCAGGCCGTCGCGGTCTTCAACCTCGTAGGGCACCAGCGGGTTGAGCATGAACATCAGGTCGATGCCCTGGTCCAGCAACAAGCTTCCGTGCATGGTTTTCTTGAGGGCACCGTCCACCAGGAAGCGGCCGTCCACCTCCACCGGGGGGTACAGGCCCGGCAGGGCGGCGCTGGCCTGCACGGCGCGGCTGATAGGCACGTGGTCCCAGCCGGGTGTGCCGAAGGCGACGGCCTCGCCGGAGTCGAGGTCGGTGGCCACCAGCAGCAGGCGGCGGCGCAGCTCGCGGAAGTCGTCGGTGCGTCCGGGCAGGCGGAACATGGCGCGCAGCTGCGCGGCCAGCGGGTCACTCGACATCAGGCCGCTGGGCAGGGCTTGGCCCAGCAGCTCCAGCGCGCCCAGCAGCGAGCGGCGCTCAACGAGCACCCGCCACGCGGCCTCGCTCAGCAGCTTGGGCAGGCGTTTGATGCGTGCGCGGTACTCGGCCCAGTTGGGGTGCAGCAGCACGCGGGGGTCGAAGTGGTCAGGCGGCGGCGCGCTGTTCTCGATGAAGGCGGCCACCAACTCGCGCGGGCTCAGGCCGTTGGCCAAGCAGGCGCTGATGATGCCGCCGGCGCTCACGCCGATGTAGCCGTCGCATTGGGTGAAGTCGAGCCCGTCGATCGACTCTTCGAGGGCACACAAGGCGCCCACTTCGTAAATGGCCCCGAGTGGTCCGCCGCCGGCCAAAGCCAGGCCGATGCGGGACGGCTTGCTGGAGGTGCGGCGGCGGCGCTGGGTCATGGGGGGCGGACTGTAGGCAGGGCGGGGGTGTCAGCCGGTGCGGGCTAACCCCCAGAAACGGGACAACGCCGTGCGCCTGGTCGCTTCAGCAGCGGCAGTCGTCACGGCGTTGCA
>CAZAIR010000452.1:0-1933 GCA_964485225.1 uncultured Burkholderiaceae bacterium | reverse complement strand
GAAGACCAGCCGCGCCAGGTAGTTGGCGAAAGGGTCTTGCTGCCAGTTGATGAAGTGCTGGGTGGGTTCAACCTTGAGGCTGTAGCTCAGCACCGGGGTGCGGCAGTGCGGTGCTGGGCGCAGGCGCACCACTTGGGGCGAGAGGCTCACCGGGCGGTCGTACCGGTACTTCGTGACGTGCTTGAGCGCGACGTGAATGGACATGCTGTGCCTTAACGGGGTGGGGCCTGTTCAGGCCGTGGGCACCAAAAACTCGCGGCTGATGCCGACGCCCAGGGCGTTGATGCGCTCCAGAAACTGGTTCAAGAACGGATGCAGGCCACCAGCCAAGATTTCATCGATGCGGCCGAACTGCAGTTCGGCGTGCAGCAGTCCGGCTTGACGCAGGGTCTCGCCGCGGCGTCCGCCGCTGACCTTGGTGAGGTTGCTGACCAGCCGCGTCATGCAGTGCGCCAGCGAGCGTGGCATGTTGGGTTGCAAGATCAGCAGCTCGGCCACTTTGTCGGGATGGATGACGTTGCTGTAGACCTTCCGGTAGACCTCGAAGGCCGATACGGACAGCAGCACGGCCGACCAGTGGTAGTAGTCATCGGCGGCGTCGCGGTCCTCGGCGCTGCCATCGCGCGGGGCGTGGAACTTGACGTCCAACAAGCGTGCCGTGTTGTCGGCACGCTCCAGAAAGGCGCCCACGCGCAGGAACTGCGAAGCCTCGTCTTGCAGCATGGTGCCTACGGTGACACCACCCAATAGGTGCGAGCGGAACTTCACCCACTCAAACAGGGCCGCAGGGTCGCGCAGGTGCAGCTCTTCTTTGAGCAGGCGGCGGAACTCCAGCCATGTTTGGTTCGTGGTTTCCCACACCTCCGTCGTGAGCGTGCCGCGCACGGCGCGTGCGTTCTCGCGCATGGCGCGCAGGCAGTTCACGATCGAGCTGGGGTTGCTCTCGTCTGACACCATGAACGCGGTGACCTGGCGAGGGTTGATGTCGCCATAGCGGGCCGTGTAGGGCGGCAAGAGCTCAGAGATCGACAGCAGGCTGCGCCAGCCTTGCGCGGCGTCGCCAGCGGTTTGTGGCAGCAGCGAGGTCTGGTAGTTCACATCCAACATGCGGGCCGTGTTCTCGGCGCGCTCCATGTAGCGCGACAGCCAGAACAACGAATCGGCGGTGCGTGACAGCATCCTTCAGTCCTCCAAAACCCAAGTGTCTTTGGTGCCGCCGCCTTGGCTGCTGTTCACCACCAAGGAGCCTTCTTTCAAGGCCACGCGCGTCAGCCCCCCGGGCACCATGCGCACGCTGCTGCCCGACAGCACGAAGGGTCGCAGATCAATGTGACGCGGCGCCACACCGGATTCGACAAAGGTGGGGCAGGTGGACAGGCTCAGCGTGGGCTGGGCGATGTAGTTGCTCGGGTTGGCCAACAGCTGCGCGCGGAAGGCCTCGACCTCGGCCTTGCTTGCCGCCGGACCGACCAACATGCCGTAGCCGCCGGCACCGTGCACTTCCTTGACCACCAACTCGTCGAGGCGGGCCAACACGTATTTCAAGTCGTCGGCCTCGCGGCACAGGTAAGTGGGCACGTTGTGCAAGATGGGTTTCTCGCCGAGGTAGAACTCGACCATCTTCGGCACGTAGGGGTAGATCGACTTGTCGTCGGCGATGCCGGTGCCGATGGCGTTGCACAGCGCGACGTTGCCGGCGCGGTACACGCTCAGCAGCCCGGCGCAGCCCAGCGTGGAGTCGGGGCGGAAGGCCAGCGGGTCGAGGAAGTCGTCGTCGACGCGGCGGTAGATCACGTCCACGCGCTTCGGGCCCTGCGTGGTGCGCATGTAGACGAAGTTGTCCTTGACGAACAGGTCCTGGCCCTCGACCAGCTCGACGCCCATCTGCTGCGCGAGGAAGGCGTGCTCGAAGTAGGCGCTGTTGTACATGCCG
>CAZAIR010000451.1:0-1935 GCA_964485225.1 uncultured Burkholderiaceae bacterium | reverse complement strand
TGTCGGGCGCGCCGTGGGTGGCCTCGGGCCAGACGATGGGCTGGCCGTCGCGCCGGGCCACCAGAAACAGGCGCTTGCGGATGGTGGGGGCGCCGTAGTCGCAGGCGCGCAGCTCGCGGTGCTCCACCACGTAGCCCATGGCCTCTAGGCTGCGCTTCCAACGCTTGAAGGTGGCGCCCTTGCGCTGCGGGCAGGGCATGTTGTCTGCGCCCAGCGGGCCCCACGTCTGGAACTCTTCGACGTTCTCCAGGCAGATGACGCGGGGCCGCACGGCCTTGGCCCACTTGACCACCACCCACGCCAGGCTGCGGATTTTCTTGCTGACGGGCTTGCCGCCTTTGGCCTTGCTGAAGTGTTTGCAGTCTGGGCTGGCCCACAGCAGGCCCACCGGCTGGCCGCTGGTGACGGCCGCCGGGTCCACCTCAAACACGTCGCTCACGAAGTGGCGGGTCTGCGGGTGGTTGGCCTGGTGCAGGCTGATGGCTTCGGGGTCGTGGTTGACGGCAATGTCAACGTGCCGGCCAATGGCCAACTCGATGCCTGTACTGGCGCCGCCGCCGCCGGCAAACAGGTCAATCACCAGCTCGGGCGCGATGGGGAGGATGAATTGCGGTTTGAGCATGCTGGTTCACTCCACTCGAAAGACGCGGATGTTTGCGGTCGATTCCTTGCGCACGCAGAAGCGCCCGGCGGATTGCTGCTTGTGCCAGTCGGCAATGGCCTTGGTGACCGGGCTGCGCAGGCGGGCGGGCAGGGCGGCGCTTTGGCCTGGCCGCACCAGCCGGCGCAGTAGTACTTCGTAACTCTGCTTTGGGCCGCGCCCGTAGGTCATGGGGACGTTGTCGTCGATTGGCACTTCGGCCAAGTCGATGGGCGCAACCGGCTCCATATTTCCAAAAGGGCGGCTGGCTGTTGGCACCGGCTTGGCAAACTCGGCCATGGATGGTTGTTTGCTGGCATAGAACTGCGGGCCGCGCCCGTAGAAGTAGTCGCCGTCGTCGTCGCGTGTGCGGCTGAGCAGGCCAGCCTCCATGGCGGGGCGCAGAAGGGTGTGGATGTTGCCGCGTACCGCATCACAGTGTTCGCTGATGTCATCAAGCGACATGCATTGCACGCTCACGTTCAGTTTCAGCCAGCCGATCACGCGTGTGACCAGCGAGTCGGCGCGGGGTTTGTATCCGGTGCCGCTCATACGCTCAACCCCCGGCTGGGTAAGCGGTAGGGCGCCAGGCTGGCTTCTCCGCGCGGTGGCGCGGTTCGCAGCTCGGGGCAGGTGTAGACCGTAAAGCGAAAGTCGGGCCGGTAGGGCATGGCCACACGGCTCATGGGCTCCGGTTTGCCTGGCGCGGCTTTGGCGGCGCGCGGTGCGATCGGCCTGCGGTTGGCTTGCGGGCCGGGTGCGTAGTTGGGGTGGATGGAATACAGGCCGCCCTGGTGCAGCACCTCTCCTCGGCTGCAGATCTTGCTCAGCAGCTTGTGCACCACGTCGGCCTGCCTACGGGTGTACTCAGGCATGCCTAGGTGCAGCATGATGGTTTTGAACTTGAGCGGGCCGTGTTTCTGCAGCACCCGGCGAATGGTCTCGCTTCGGGTGAAGCCCGATGGTTGGGCGTTTTCTTGTTCAAATTGGCCCTGAGCCTTCGTGTTGGCTTGCGGCTTGGCTGTGGAGGTTGTAGCGTTCATGCGGTTGCTCCTGGCTGGCCAACCGGGTCGTGCAGCTGCAGCTCAGCAGTGGCGGTTACCTGTGCTTTCAGGTCGTCGTAGATGCCGCGAAAAACGGCGGCAATTCCGCGCCAAGTAAGGTGTTCAAACTGCTCTGTCAAAGCCCGTGGCGATGGCTGAATGGCGTCAGCCTGGCCATCGCGCAGGCAGGGCCAGCCGGTGTTGTCGATACGGTTCCACGCCGTCAGGTACTCACGCTCGGTGGCCAGCGCC
>CAZAIR010000450.1:0-1941 GCA_964485225.1 uncultured Burkholderiaceae bacterium | reverse complement strand
TGGTCAAGGGCCTGGTGCTGGGCGTGCTCATCGGCGGGCCGCTGTTGTTTGCCGTGCTGTGGCTGATGCGCAGCGCCGGCTCCTTGTGGTGGTTGTGGGCCTGGGGCCTGTGGGTGGGCTTCCAGCTGCTGGCCATGGTGCTGTACCCGCTGGTGATTGCGCCGCTGTTCAACCGCTTCGAGCCGCTGCAAGACCGCACGCTGGTTGACCGCGTGCAAGCCCTGTTTGCCCGCGCCGGCTTCGCCGCCAAGGGCGTGTTCGTGATGGACGGTAGCCGCCGCAGCAGCCACGGCAACGCTTACTTCACCGGCTTGGGCGCTGCCAAGCGCGTGGTGCTGTTCGACACCCTGCTCAAGCGTCTGGACCCGCCCGAGGTGGAGGCCGTGCTGGCCCACGAGGTGGGTCACTACAAGCTGCGCCACATCCCCAAGCGCCTGCTCGCCTTCGCGGTGTTTTCGCTCGTCGCCTTCGCCTTGCTGGGCTGGCTGGCGCAGCAGCCTGCGTTTTATGCAGGCCTTGGCGTGCGGCCCAACTTCGACGGCGGGAACGAGGCCCTGGCCCTGCTGCTGTTCCTGATGGTGGTGCCGGTTCTGGCCTTTCCGCTGGGCCCTTGGATGAGCGCCAGCAGCCGCCGCCATGAATTCGAGGCCGACGCCTTCGCCTGCGACAACAGCGACGGCGCCGCCCTGGCCAGCGCCTTGCTCAAGCTGCACGAAGACAACGCCAGCACCCTCACCCCGGACCCGGTGTACGCGCGCTGGACCTACTCCCACCCGCCCGCCGTTGAACGGCTGGCCGCCCTTCAGGAGAAGCTGGCGTGAACCTGCTCACCGCCCACTGCACCCGGGGCGCCCCCGCGCTCGACGCCGACGGCATCGCCCTCTACCTGGCCGAACTGCCCGGCTGGACCGTTGAAGGTGGCGCACTGCAAGCCACCTTCTCGTTCGACAACTTCCGCGAGGTAATGGACTTCGCCAACGCGGTGGCCGAGGTGGCCGAAGCCCAAGACCACCACCCCGACCTCGTCCTCAGCTACAGCGTGGCCACGGTGCGCTTCAGCACCCACGACGCCGGCCGCGCTGTGACGATGAACGACGTGATTTGCGCCGCGCAGGTGAGCCACCTGCCCGAGGCGTCCCCTTGAGCAAGGGCCGCAAGGCCCAAGCCCCGGTGCGCCACCACGGCGCCGGGCTGGACAGCGGCCTCGTCGTGCGCGGCCACGGCCGCCACTACCTGGTGCAAACCGACAGCGGGGAACGCCTGCACTGCGTGCCGCGCGGCAAGAAAAGCGACGCCGTGGTGGGCGACCGCGTGCGCTGGCAGCCCACCAGCCCCGGCGAAGGCGTCATCGAAGCCATCGAGCCGCGCCGCAACCTGCTCTACCGCCAAGACGAATGGCGCAGCAAAAGCTTCGCCGCCAACGTCGACCAGCTGCTGGTGCTGGTGGCCGTGGAGCCGGTGTTCAGCGAAAGCCTGCTCACCCGCGCGCTGCTGGCCGCGGCCGAAGCCGGCATCGAAACCCGCATTGCGCTGAACAAGACCGACCTGCCCGGCGTGGCCGCCGCGCGCGAGCGGCTCAAGCCCTACACCGCCATGGGCGTCACGGTGATGGACACCGCCTTCACGGCCGACGCCGCCGGCTCGCTCGCCACGCTGGGGCCTTGGCTGAAGGACCGCACGACCCTCGTGCTCGGCCCCAGCGGCACCGGCAAAAGCACCCTCACCAACCTGCTGATCCCCGACGCTGCGGCGCAGGTGGGCGAGATCAGCGTGGCCCTCAACAGCGGCCGCCACACCACCACCCACACCCAGTGGTATAGCCTAGAGAACGGCCCGGTGGGTGCCGGCGGCTGGATGGACTCCCCGGGCTTCCAAACCTTCGGCATCCAGCACATCGAACCCATGCGCCTGGGCGCGCTGATGCCCGACTTCAGCCCGCAC
>CAZAIR010000449.1:0-1943 GCA_964485225.1 uncultured Burkholderiaceae bacterium | reverse complement strand
GTGCCGACCATGGCCGCCCACGCCGCGCCCAGCCACCCCACGTGGCAAGCGCGCTGGGAGGCCGCGGTGCAGTCGCTGGGCCTGCCCGTGTTCCGCCTGCCCAGCGGCGCCGGCCACGACGCCATGAAGCTGCACGAGCGCCTGCCGCAGGCCATGCTCTTCGTGCGCGGCGGCAATGCCGGCATCAGCCACAACCCGCTGGAAAGCATCACGGCGCACGACGCGCAGCTGTGCGTCGACGCCTTCCGCGCCCTGTTGAACGCCCCATGAGCCCTGCCTTCGACTTCGCCCAGCTCGACGCCTGGGTCGACGCCCACTTCGACGAGGAAGTCCGCTTCCTGCAGGCCCTGGTGCGCGTGCCCACCGACACCCCGCCGGGCAACAACGCGCCGCACGCCGACCTCACCGCGCGCTTGCTGGCCGAGATGGGCCTGCCGGCGCAAGCGCACCCCGTGCCCGCCGCCGAGGTGCAGGCCCAGGGCATGCAGAGCATCACCAACCTGATCGTGCGCCGCGCCTTTGGCGACGGCGGTCCGACCATCGCCCTCAACGCCCACGGCGACGTGGTGCCCCCGGGCGAAGGCTGGACGCGCGACCCGTATGGCGGTGAGGTCGTGGACGGCCAGCTCTACGGCCGCGCCAGTGCCGTGAGCAAGAGCGACTTCGCCACCTACGCCTTCGCGCTGCGCGCGCTCGAGGCCAGTGGCGCAAGCTTGCGCGGTGCGGTGGAGCTGCACTTCACCTACGACGAGGAGTTCGGCGGCGAGCTGGGCCCCGGCTGGCTGCTGCGCCAAAGCCTGACGAAGCCCGACCTGCTGATCGCCGCCGGCTTCAGCCACCAGGTGGTGACGGCGCACAACGGCTGCTTGCAGCTGGAGGTGACGCTCACCGGCCAGGCCAGCCACGCGGCCTACCCCGACACCGGCGTGGACGCGCTGCAGGCCGCGACGCACCTGCTGGGTGCGCTGTACGCCGACAACGCGGCGCTGCGCCAGATCCGCTCGTCGGTGCCCGGCATCACGCACCCCTACCTGAACGTGGGCCGCATCGAAGGTGGCAGCAACACCAACGTGGTGCCCGGCAAGGTCGTGCTCAAGCTCGACCGCCGCATGGTCCCCGAAGAAGACCCGACCCAGGTGGAGGCGACGCTGCGCGCCCGCATCGAGCGCGTGGTGCGTGCGCACGACGCCCGCGTGCAGGTGGGCATCCGCCGCCTGCTGCTGGCCCAGGCGTTGAAGCCCGACGCACGCAACGCGCCCCTGGTGCAAGCGCTGCAGCACCATGCCCGCGCGGTGCTGGGCGACACGCCGCCCGAGGTGGGCACGCCGCTGTACACCGACGTGCGCCTCTACGGCGCCGCCGGCGTGCCCGCCGTCATCTACGGCGCCGGGCCGCGCACCGTGCTGGAGAGCAACGCCAAGCGCGCCGACGAGCACCTGGCCTTGAGCGACCTGCGCGCGGCCACCAAGGTGGTGGCGCGCACCTTGGCGGAGTTGCTGCAGGCCTGAGCCGTCTCAGGCCACCTCAGGCTGTTTCAGCCGGCGGTCGCAAGAAGCTCATCGGTTCCCGGCGCACGCGCCGCCACAGCGCGGCGCGCAGGCGGCTGCGGTCGCGCACCTGCACGCCGCGCGAACGCAGCGCCACGCGCAGGGCCAGCCAGAAGCTGACGCCCAGGTTCAGCACGCCGATGCCCACCAGCGCGGCCATGCACCACCAGAACTCGGGCGTGGCCAACAGGCTGGGGCCCAGGGCGCCCAGGGCCGCCGCCAGCTGGCCGGTGCTGAGGGTGACATGGCGCACCTCGATGCCCAGCCCCACGAAGGCCAAGAGCGCGGGCACCAGGCCCAGCATCAGGCCCAAGCTGGTGTTGGCCACCACGCCCGAGATGTTGCGGCGCCACCAGGCGGCCCAACGTTGCGCGCGCTCGGGGCCCAGCACGCGGG
>CAZAIR010000448.1:935-1978 GCA_964485225.1 uncultured Burkholderiaceae bacterium | reverse complement strand
TCTACACCGAGGAGGGCAACTGGGATCTGGTGGGCAACAACACGCCCATGTTCTTCATCAAGGACCCGATCAAGTTCCCCGATTTCGTGCACACGCAAAAGCGCGATCCGAAGACCAACCTGAAGTCACCCACGATGATGTGGGACTTCTGGAGCAGGGCACCGGAGAGTCTGCACCAGGTCACCATGCTCTTCAGCGATCGCGGAACGCCCCACGGCTATCGCCACATGCACGGCTTCGGCAGCCACACCTTCAGTCTGATCAACGCAGGCGGAGAGCGCGTGTGGGTCAAGTGGCATTTCTTCACCCTGCAAGGCATCAAGAACCTCAATGCCGAGGAGGCTGTGCGCCTCGCGGGGGAGGATCCAGACCACGCGCAACGCGATCTGGTAACCGCCATCGAGCGAGGCGATTTTCCGAAATGGGAAGTGCGCATCCAGGTGGCCACCGACGTTGAACTCGCGGCATGGGAGCAGCGAACCGGGTGGAACCCCTTTGACCTGACCAAGGTGTGGCCGCACGCTGACTTCCCGCGTCAGCCGGTGGGCATCTTGGAGCTCAACCGTAATGTGGAGAACTACCACGCCGAGACGGAGCAGGTGGCCTTCAGCCCGGCCAACGTAGTGCCCGGTATGGGCTACAGCCCGGACAAGATGCTGCAAGGCCGCCTGTTTGGATACCACGATGCGCAGCTCTACCGTGTGGGCACCAACCACCAGCACCTGCCGGTGAACGCGCCCAAATGTCCGATCCACAACCAGCAGCGCGACGGCAGCATGGCCTTGGCCAGCGCCGGTGCTGCGCCAAACTACACCGCTGTCCAGGCCGAGGGCACCAACCCCCAGGGCATGGGCCACGGCGAACCTGGGTGGCCTCTGGGCGGAACGACAGGGCGCTTTGACGCCCGCGGGCAGGAAGACGACTACACGCAGGCGGGCAATCTGTTTCGTCTGCTGCCCGCAGACGAGCAGCGTCGCCTGTGCGCAAACATGGCTGCGTCGCTGGTAAAGGTTTCCCAAGAGATCCGGGCTCGGTGGCTGGGG
>CAZAIR010000448.1:0-925 GCA_964485225.1 uncultured Burkholderiaceae bacterium | reverse complement strand
CTGCCGAGGCCGGCAAGCTGCTGATCTGGATTAATGCCGACAAGGCCTATGGCGAGGGCGTTTGTCAGGCACTGGCTCAGCAGGAGGCGGCATGAACCCTACCACCCAAACCAGCTGGGCCCTCCCTCAGCGCACAACATTCCGCAGCCGCACCGCTCATCTGCAAATGAACCATCGACCAGCTTGGGACGGTGAGTGCTCAGACGACAACTTCTTGCGCCTGACAGAAGCACTGCGACCACACGGTGGAATCCTGCCCGTGGAGGACTTGCGGGCGCTGTGTCATGTGGGCAATCCCGGATTCGGTCTGGCGGAGTCCATCATGCGCGGCGACGTGTTCACCGTGGGGTGGCGCCGCCAGACTTGGGTGCCCTGCTTCCAGTTCATGGGTTCGCACTGGACGCCCTGCCTGCGCGTTTTCAGCATCACGGCCGAGATGCGTCCCGCCATCGAGGGCGAGGACCTTGCTATCTGGTTCATCGACCCTAGCCCCTGGCTGCATGGGGCTACACCACTGTCACTCGTCTACTCCGAAACTGAGCGGGTTCGCCAGGCCGCTCGTATCGACCGCTTTGCTGTTAGTCATTGATCCCGGCGTTGCCCAGTCAATGGCGCAAGAGGGTCTCTTACAAGCAGGCAATTGAAATACGCTTCTTGATTGAATCTGGAGCCTATGGCTAAGCAATAACCAGCATAGTAGGCTCTAAACACTTGAAGCTACAAATACATTGACTGCTCGGACATCGAGCTCTGAACCGCCCCGGGTTCCGTGGAGGCCGGTTGGTTTAAGTCAGGCAGCTGTTGCCGCCTGATTGGCGAGATACCGGTGATCGTTTGCTTCAGCGTCGGCTGGAGGTATGTAGCCGATGGGTTCCAGCAGCCTGTGGTGGTTGAACCAGGACACCCATTCCAGGGTGGCCAGTTC
>CAZAIR010000447.1:0-2013 GCA_964485225.1 uncultured Burkholderiaceae bacterium | reverse complement strand
CCGGCCCCGACCGCAACCCATAAGCCCTCCCCGCCACCCAAACGTACTCCGCCCGCAGCGTCGCACTCCCCCCCTCATCCTTGAAGGTGAAGCCCAGCACCTCCACCCGGTCGCCGTTGCGGATCTCCGGCACCGCCCACGCGTTCATCCGCGTCAAAGGGGCCAGCTCAACGGCCCACACCGCATCCGAACGCTTGGGCAAGCGCGCGCGTGCCAGCAAGGCGGGGCCGTCCACAGGCGCCGTCTGCGACGGCACGGAGCGCTGCGCGAGGTCAGCGGGCAGCGCGGCGGCGTCGCGCTGCAGGTTCAGCTCCACATGCGGGTTGGCCCAGCGCACCTGGGTGGCGGTGCCGCTCAAGAAGATCGGTTGGCTGGCGTCGAAGCTGTTCCAGCCGTGGTGGGCCTGGGCTGCCAAAGGCAGCAGCGCGGCGGGCAGCGAAAGGGCGAAGGTGCGGCGTTGCATGGCGGTGGCTCCTGCGGGTGGCTGTCGGACCCGCCCTTGTACCGGCCTGCGCGAAACCTTGTCGGGCGCGCGCGTTTTTCCGCAGTGCGCACCGTTGACCTTGAGGGTCAGCAGATCAACTCGCCGATCTCGATCTCATCGGCGTCCGACACCTCGAACGCGAGGTTCTGCTTGGGGCACACCCAGTCGCCCGCGCGCTGGACGTGAACGTCCACCAAACGGAACGTGCCATCGCTGAGCCGGTAGACAAAGTACTTGGGCGCCTCGCCCGCCTCGAAGGGCACAGCCGGGTTCGATCCGTCGTAGGGCGTGATCGCGACCTGCATCAGCCGGCCGTAATCCTGCAGCGCATCGCCCAGGGTGCGCGCGGGGCTGACGATCGGTGGTTCGTCATGGGGCTCATAGGGGCCGCGGGTCGCGCGGCGGTCCACACGGCGTGGCCACGAGGGGCCGTACATCTTGGGCATGGTGGTGGGTCTCGAAAAAAGAGAGATCTTGCCCTGGGGAGGGCCAGGGAAGGCCTTACCCCGCCAAACCCAGCGCCCGCGCGTGCCAACGCAGGTGCTCGCCCACCACGGTTTGCACGAAGTAGTAGCCGTGGTCGTAGCCCGCGTGGCGGCGCAGGGTCAGGGGCTGGCCGGCGGCGGTGCAGGCGGCTTCCAGTCGTTCGGGTTGCAGCTGCTCGGCCAAAAACGGGTCGGCCTCGCCTTGGTCCACGAGCAGGCCCTGCGGCCACGGTGCCGTGGACGCTTGGGCGATCAAGGCGCAAGCATCATGGGCAGCCCAGGTGCTGCGATCGGGCCCCAGGTAGCCGCTGAAAGCTTTGATGCCCCAGGGCACCTCGCTGGGCGCAACGATGGGTGCGATGGCCGACACGCTGCGGAACAGCGCCGGGTGGCGCAGCCCAAGGGTGAGCGCGCCGTGGCCGCCCATGCTGTGGCCGGTCAGGGCCACGCGTTGCAGGTCGATCGGCAGCGAAGCGCCGAGCAGCGGCAGCAGCTCCTGCACCAGCCAGCTCTCCATGCGCCAGTGCGGGGCCCAAGGCGCTTGGGTGGCGTCGAGGTAGAAGCCCGCGCCCACGCCGAAGTCCCAGGCATCGGCCTCGCCGGGCACGCCGGCGCCGCGCGGACTGGTGTCGGGGGTGATGAGGGCCAGGCCCAGCTCGGCAGCCAGGGCTTGCGCACCGGCTTTGATGGCGAAGGTTTCTTCGGTGCAGGTCAGGCCGGCCAAGAACACCAGCGCCGGCACCGGGGCCGCGTTTGCCACGGCCACGGCCTGCGGCGGCAGGTAGACGCCGAAGCGCATCGGCAGCCCGGTCTGCGCGGCGTCGTGCTCGTAAAAGCTTTGGGTGCCGCCGAAGCAGGCATGCTGGCTGCGCAAGCGCATCAGTACACCACCACGCTGCGGATGCTTTCGCCGCGCTCCATCAGCGCAAAGCCTTCGTTGATGTCATCCAGCGCCAGGGTGTGGGTGATGAGGCTGTCGATCTCGATGCGGCCTTCCATGTACCAGTCGACGATCTTGGGCACGTCGGTGCGGCCACGGGCGCC
>CAZAIR010000446.1:0-2016 GCA_964485225.1 uncultured Burkholderiaceae bacterium | reverse complement strand
TCATGACTCCATCCTCTCAAAGGTTGGAGCCTCCCGAAAACCCGGGGCGGTTCAGGCGGCTTCTGCGCAGTTCCCGCGGCATCACCGTGGGATCGCGCGCGATAGGCGGCTTTTGCGCGGTTGTCGGACACAGTGGCCGCAAGTCGATGATCAAAGAGTGCGTTGTTCGCCCTCCACTGCGCGACTTCGACTGAATGATGACCTCAAGCGGCCCAAGCTCGCCGACCAAACGCCGCCACTTGTCCTTTCCGAAGCCCAACTCCGAACGGATGTTCCCGACTGTCGGCTCCCAGCGAGGTGGGCGCCCCGCAGCCCAGGCCAGCAGCAGCCGAGCCTGCTCGCTGAGCTGCAGTGAAAAGATCCAGTTAGGGACGCGCGCGAAGCCTTCGGGTCCATCCAGTGGAGTCCCGATGACCCTTCCAACGTTGTATTCCATGGCGGAACTCAACGTGAATTGCAGGCTGGCTGGGTTGCCTGCTTTCGAGGGCGCCCACGCGGCCTAGCCGGCTGCACAACGGGCGATGAGCCCTCAACGTCGCCACCGCTTACGGCCGCGAACCATGCCCGCACATCCGAGTCCAGAAACAAGACGCGACCATGAAGCCTAGTCACTCGAGGCAGCTTGTCGGGCTCGTTCTTGGCCTGGTGATAGACCGTAAAACGATTGCGGGCTGCAAGCCGCGCGAACTCGTCAACCGTAATGAAACGCGGAAGATTGGGATAAGGATGAGCAATCACGCCCCACTCCATTGGAAGTGAAGCTGACTCACGGGCCTTATCCCGTGTCGTGCTCCTCTCCGTCGCTTGCACCTCTAAGCGGCAACAAGCGCGCTCGCGATCTTTAGCGATCCATTGCGAGCCCTGGCATCCCTAACCAGGCCGACTGCTTTCTAGTCCTCCCACCTCACTTAGGTCGTCAGCGGCGTCCCAAGCTGTGAAGGCGTTCAAGCAAGTCTTGAAAGTATAGCGAGCTGTAGCAAAGGGCGCCACCACGGCGCTCACTGCACCAAAGTGTTTGCTTTTTCCTACAGTGAGTTGGTGCACTGTCGGTGCACTCAGTGCACCAAATATCGCCAAATCGGGGCAAACGGGGCCAAACGATTTATCGCCAACTCATTGCCAGACTTCAATTTTTTGGTGCCGACTATCCGAATCGAACGGATGACCTACCGCTTACAAGGCGGTTGCTCTACCAACTGAGCTAAGCCGGCACGGCTTGATCAAATTCTAGGGCCCGCACCAGGGTGGCAGGCGCCCCTGCATCACTTCACCCGCTTCAAGGCCGGCCGGCCACCACCAGGTGCAGGTGGCTCGGGCGGCGCATTGTCGTCCGCAGGTGCGGTGGCGGTGGCCGGGACGGCCGCCTCCACCTCGTCATCGGCCGAGCGCGCCAGCCGCAGGCCCGCCTTGGCCGTGTCAGCGGCCGGGCCGCTGGCCGTGGCATCGGTGGGCACCGGGAAGGCCATGCCCTGGCCGTTCTCGCGGGCGTAGATCGCCACCACATGGTCGACCGGCACCACGATCTCGCGCGAGACGCCGCCGAAGCGCGCCTTGAACTCGATGAACTCGTTGCCCAGCTGCAGTCCGCTGGTGGCCTCGAAGCCGACGTTGAGCACGATCTCGTTGTTCTTGACGTACTCGCCGGGCACCTGCACCGAGGCGTCCACGAACACCGCGACGTACGGCGTGAAGCCGTTGTCGGTGCACCAGTCGTGCAGCGCCCGGATCAGGTACGGGCGTGTGGAACTGCCTGTCGGCGCGGGTACGGTGGGCGGGGTGCTCATGCGCAGCGCCCTACTTGCGCATCACCTTCTCGGACGGCGTCAGCGCCTCGATGTAGGCCGGGCGCGAGAAGATGCGCTCGGCGTACTTCAGCAGCGGCACGGCGTTCTTGCTGAGGTCGATGCCGTAGTAGTCCAGGCGCCACAGCAGCGGCGCGATGGCCACGTCGAGCATGCTGAAGTCGTCGCCCAGCATGTACTTGTTCTTCAGGAAGATCGGCGCCAGCTGCGTCAG
>CAZAIR010000445.1:0-2023 GCA_964485225.1 uncultured Burkholderiaceae bacterium | reverse complement strand
GATGCACCACACCAGCAGCATGGGCCACCGCAATGGCGTCCAGCACATCCATCATCAGCGCCACGGCTTCAGGCGCAGGCAAGGCACCACGCTGCTGCAGGTGCCGGTCCAGGGTGCTGCCGGGGATGTACTCAAACACCAGATAAGGCTGGCGGCCATGCACATCGGCCTCGTACACCGGCACGATGTTGGGATGGGTCACGCGGCTGGCATTACGGGCCTCTTGCAGCCACTGGGCCACCGCCCTGTCGTCAGAGCCCGCTGCGGGGCGCATGACCTTGATCGCCACTTCCCGTTCCATGCGCGGGTCAAACGCCAGCCACACGGTGGACTGCCCGCCTTGCCCCAGCACGCTGCGTAGCTCAAACCGCCCTAGCGTGGTGCCTGCCTCAGCGACAGGAGGGCGGCTGTTGGCAAAGGGAACGGGATCAGGCATGTCGCGGGCTCAGTGGGTAGTGCGTCAGTCGCAAAAGCTAACCCCAAGTATGGCACCGAGCTGCCCGCCTTGCCCGCAAAAAAGCAGCTGGTTTTCCCTCACGCCGCAGCAGCGTCTGGCGGGGACTTGCGCCCCCCGTTGGTCCGGACAAAAGCTACAAATTCGGACAATGGAAGGGGTTTGCTGAACAGGTAACCCTGAAAAATATGGCAGCCGTGGGTCACCAAAAAATCCCGCTGCCCCGGCGTTTCCACCCCCTCGGCCACCACGGCAAAGCCCAAACTCTTGCCCAGGGTGATGATGGTCTGGGCGATCGCCGCGTCATTGGGATCGCTCAGCACATCGCGCACAAAGGATTGGTCGATCTTGAGCTGGTCCAGCGGCAACTTTTTCAGGTAGGTCAGGGAGGAATACCCTGTACCAAAATCGTCCAGCGAGCAGACCACGCCCAGCGCGCGCAAGGATTCCATCTTGTGCACGATGTCATCCATGTCTTCCACCAGCATGCTCTCGGTCAGCTCCAGCTTGAGGCGTTGCGGATTGGCCCCGGTACGCTCCAGCACCGCCTGCACCTGACCCACAAAATCGCTTTGGCGAAACTGCCGTGCGCTCACATTGACCGACAGGCTGAGATGCGCCAACTCCGGCACCTGCGACCAGGTCACCAACTGGGTGCAAGCATGGCGCAACACCCAGGCACCCAGCGGCAAAATCAGGCCAGTTTGCTCGGCCATGTCAATAAACTCACCGGGAGCCACCAAACCCATCTTAGGGTGGCGCCAGCGCAGCAAGGCCTCAGCGCCCAACACGTCCCCCTCATGGGTCAGCTGTGGCTGGTAAAGCAGGAAGAACTCATCCCGCACGATGCCCTTGCGCATCTCAACCTCCAGCGCACTGGATTCGGCAACCTCAGTCACCATGATGTGCACCAAGGCGTACAAACCCAACATGGCCAGAGCAGTATTGACCCAGGTGCCCGTGATGCGCACCTCATGCGGGATCAGGTACTGCGTCTGCAAGCCCCAAGTCGTGCTGCTCAGCGCAACATAGGAGACAAACAAGAGACCCACCACACTGTGACGCATCCAGGCCGCTTCATCGCGCAGCACCAGCATGGCCGAAAGCGCCAGCACCAGAATGAAGTGGTGGGTGGAGCGCGGCACCTGCGCATCGGGAATGTCAAACACCAGCCCAAAGGCACAGATGGAGGAGTACACCGTGGCCAGCATCACAAAAAACGCCAACCGCGTACGGCGCTGCTGTGTCAGCCAGGCCACAACAACACCCAGCACCGCCATGGTGACCTCCACCACCACAATGATCCAGGCCCCACGGGCGAAAAAGAACGCGGCCCATCCCACGCCGATACCCATCATCAACACCGCCGCCACCCACAGCATCATGCGCACCCGGCGCTGGTGCAGCTGGCCCGGTGGCGACAGGACTTCGTTCATGCCGGCTCCCCTTGCACCTGCGATGCCAGAACATAGACCGCGAAAGCGTCCACCGGCAATGGCCGGCTGAACAGGTAGCCCTGGTAGGCCTGGCAACCGCTATCCATCAAAAAATCACGCTGCTCGACGGTCT
>CAZAIR010000444.1:0-2038 GCA_964485225.1 uncultured Burkholderiaceae bacterium | reverse complement strand
GGCAGGTTCAGGCCCATGCCGATGGCATCGGTGGCCACCAGCACGTCGCTGGCGCCCACGGCGAAGCGCTCGGCCTCCCGGCGGCGCACCTCGGGCGGCAGCGCGCCGTAGATCACGCTCACGCTGTGGCCAGCTTGGCTGATTTGATCGCGCAGCATCAGCACCTCGCGGCGGCTGAAGGCCACCACCGCGTCCCCGCTGTGCAGGTGGGTCATGGGCACGGGCGCGGGCATCAGTTGCACCTGTTGCTTGCGCTCGAAGTGGCGCACCTCGGCGCGCTCGCCGCACAAGGCCAACAAGCGCTCGATGGCGGGTTGCGCGTAGGCCGAGCCAATGATGATCAGCTCGCGCGCCGGCACGCCCACGATGGCCTGCGTCCAAGCCCAACCGCGCGACTCGTCAAACAGCATCTGCGCTTCATCGATCACGGCCACGTCGATGGCATCGCGGGTGTTGACCATCTCGATGGTGCTCGACACCACGCGCGCCCCATCGGCCGGCACGCTTTCCTCGCCCGTCAGCAGCGAGCAGGGCACACCCCGCCCCACCAGCCGGTCACGCCCCTCCAGCGCCAACAGGCGCAGGGGCGCGAGGTAGGCGCCGTCTTGCGCCTGCTGCAGGCGCTCAAAGGCGGCATGCGTTTTGCCGCTGTTGGGCGGGCCGAGGTACAGGGTCACCTTGCGGCCCAGCTTGCGCGCGGTCTCGAAGCTGTCGGGGTAGCCCTGGAACGCCAGCTCTTTGCCCAGGCTGGCGAGGGTGCTGATGGTTGCGACCTGCTGCTCCCAACGGTCTTGCGCCCGGGTGCACGCGGCCTTGAGCTCGTCGATGGGCATCGGCACGCTGCACTCGGCCTGCAGGCGTGGCAGCAGGGTGGCCAAGTGTTCGTCGTGCCCGGCGCTGGCACTGCGGGCCACCAAGTGGTTGAGGTGCAGGGCGAGCACGGCCGCGTGGGCGTAGGGCGGCGCCGGCCCGAGCGCCGCTTGCAGGCCCGCCAGGTCGCCATCGCGGAAGAAGGCCCACACGGGCGCTTCGGGCTGCGGCGTTCGGTGGGCCACGTCGATCCGCCAGCCTTTCCGGGCCAAGGGGATCGCCTGCAGGCTTTGCCGCGTGAACAGCAGCCCCTCGCGGCGCAGGCCCAGGCTTTCGAGCGCTTGGGCGCGCTGCTGCATCAGCGGCCTCAGCGTTAGCGTTTGCGGCGTGGCGTCCAGCTGGGCCAGCGCCAGCGGAACGTGCGCCGGCAAGATCCAGCGGCTGGGCCGCCCGCCAGCGGCGGCCTTGGAAATCTGGATGCAGCCCAGGCGGTCCATGGCCTCGTCCGAGCCCTCGTCCAGATCCGCCGGCGTGAGCACGTGCGGGAGGGTGTGGGCGGCTTGGCGCAGGCGCTGCCAGTCGTCGGGGTTCAGGGGGCTGAGGAAGCGGGCGCGGTGCGCGGGCCGGGGCAGCGTGAGGCTGGTCGCGGCGGTGTCAAGAGGTTGGGGGTTCACTCAGAAAGTTGAACACAGACGCCGCGAGCGGGCATGTTTTCTAGGCTTGAGGAACCAGCGCAAAGGTCGCCAACGTTGTCATGTAGGTGAGGACGAAAAGCAGAACGACGCGCCTGAAGTAGGTCTTCCCGAGTTTTTCAATCAGCCATTCGAGATCGGCATCTTTTGGGTTCTCTGGCATGTTCTTGATCATGACGAAGGTGGTGTGGATCGCGACCCCGGCCATAACGATTACCGTCGTCACGAGAAAAACCAAAATCAACAGACCAAACATTGAATACTTATCGGGATCGGTGTTAAGGAAGGTCTGCAAATCCCCACTCACCGCGCTCGTTGAGCCCGGTGAGTGGGGTTTTGCAGACCTTCCTTAAGTCCCGTCATTGTCGATGGGTACCTTTGGCAACTTCCCCTGCACGTTTTCGACTTCGCGTCCGGGTCGGGCGCCCACGTTGCCAAGGCTGATAAAGCACGAGTTTCGGGGAGATCTTTGCAGGCAAGAGGCCGCTTTGGCCCCCGCGCGGCCCTCACAGCGCCGTCCGCACCGTCCACAGCTC
>CAZAIR010000443.1:0-2044 GCA_964485225.1 uncultured Burkholderiaceae bacterium | reverse complement strand
AGGTCTACGACCTGCGCAAGGCCACAGCCAAGTGCTTGGGCAAGCTCACCGCCAAAGACAACATCAAGTTCGACGGTCTGAGCCGCGTCAGCCACGTCACCGACGCCACCGACTGGCGCGTCGAGTACCCGTTCGTGGTGCTGACCCCAGATACCGAGGCCGAGATGGCCGGCTTGGTGGCCGGCTGCATCGAGCTGGGGCTGACCATCATCCCGCGTGGGGGTGGCACCGGCTACACCGGCGGCGCTGTGCCCCTGGTGTGGAAGAGCGCGGTCATCAACACCGAGAAACTCGAAGCCCTGCGCGGCGTGGAGATGCTGCAGCTGCCGGGCCTCGACCGCGAAGTGCCCACCATCTTCAGCGAGGCCGGCGTGGTCACGCAGCGTGTGGCCGATTTGGCCGAGCAACACGGCTTTGTGTTCGCTGTGGATCCCACCAGCGCCGAGGCCAGCTGCATCGGCGGCAACGTGGCCATGAACGCCGGCGGCAAAAAGGCCGTGCTTTGGGGCACGGCGCTGGACAACTTGGCCAGCTGGAAGATGGTCACCCCCGACGCCAAATGGCTGGAGGTGGTGCGCCTGAACCACAACCTGGGCAAGATCCACGACGTGGAGATGGCCAGCTTCGAGCTGCGCTACTTCGACGCCAGCGGCAAGAAGTTGGAGCGCACCGAGCGCCTGGACATCCCGGGCCGCGTGTTCCGCAAAGAGGGCCTGGGCAAGGACGTCACCGACAAGTTCCTGGCCGGCTTGCCCGGCATCCAGAAGGAAGGCTGCGACGGCCTGATCACCAGCGCACGCTGGATCGTGCACCGCATGCCCAAGGCCGTGCGCACCGTGTGCCTGGAGTTCTTCGGCAACCCGAAGGACGCCGTGCCCAGCATCGTCGAGATCAAGGACTACCTGTTCGGCGAGGCCAAGAACGGCGTGCTGCTGGCCGGCCTGGAGCACCTGGACGACCGCTACCTGAAGGCCGTGGGCTACGCCACCAAGAGCAAGCGCGGCGGCTTCCCGAAGATGGTGCTGGTGGGCGACATCGTGGGCGACGACGACGCAGCCGTGGCCCGCGCCACCAGCGAGGTCGTTCGCATCGCCAACGCGCGCAGCGGCGAGGGCTTCGTGGCCGTGAGCGCCGAGGCGCGCAAGAAGTTCTGGCTCGACCGCAAGCGCACGGCCGCCATCGCCAAGCACACCAACGCTTTCAAGATCAACGAAGACGTGGTGATCCCGCTCGAGCGCATGGGCGAGTACACGCTGGGCATTGAGCGCATCAACATCGAGCTGAGTTTGCGCAACAAGCTCGATTTGCTGGCTGAGTTGCAAACCTTCTTTGGCGGCCGCCTGCCCCTGGGCAAGACCGACGATGCCAACGACATCGCCAGCAGCGAACTGCTGGAGGACCGCGTGACCCAGGCCCAAGCGCTGTTGGCCGAGGTGCAAACGCAGTGGCAAGGCTGGCTCGACGGCATTGAAGAGCACTTCGAGAAGCTGCAGACGCAAGAGCTGCGCGCCAGCTGGAAGCGGCAGATCCAAAAGCCGCTGCAGTCGATCTTCAGCGGCGCGGCCTTCGAGCCCGTGCTGGCCGAGATCAAGCGCATCCACGGCGAGGTGCTGCGCGGCCGCGTGTGGGTGGCCCTGCACATGCACGCCGGCGACGGCAACGTGCATACCAACATCCCCGTCAACAGCGACAACTACGCCATGCTGCAAGCCGCCCACGAGGCGGTGGCCCGCATCATGGTGCTGGCCCGCAGTTTGGGCGGCGTGATCAGCGGCGAGCACGGCATCGGCATCACCAAGCTCGAGTTCCTCAGCGACGAGGAGTTGGCCAGCTTTGCCGATTACAAGAAGCGCATCGACCCCACGGGCCGCTTCAACAAAGGCAAGCTGCTGCGCGCCGGCTCCGAACCCGAGAGCCCCTTCGCCGACCTGACCAACGCCTACACGCCGTCCTTCGGGCTGATGGGCCACGAGTCGCTGATCATGCAGCGCTCCGATATCGGCGCCATCAGCGACAGCATCAAAGACTGCCTGCGCTGCGGCAA
>CAZAIR010000442.1:0-2056 GCA_964485225.1 uncultured Burkholderiaceae bacterium | reverse complement strand
CCGGCAACTGGCGCTGGGTGTACGCCGGTACGGCGCTGCTGGCGCTGGCGGTGCTGGCTTTGCTGGTGTGGCAGCGCGCAGCCTTGGCCGATGCGCCCGCGCACCGCCCAGCCCCGCGCGCTGACGGGGTGCCGACGCCGC
This sequence comes from uncultured Burkholderiaceae bacterium, assembly GCA_964485225.1. GTDB lineage: Bacteria > Pseudomonadota > Gammaproteobacteria > Burkholderiales > Burkholderiaceae_C > Inhella. Next base: position 1,915 of record CAZAIR010000442.1, on the reverse strand, counting down.
ATGCCTTCGCTTTCTTGCGGCTGCCCTCGGTGTGGCTGTGCTTCTCGTTCTTTTTGTTCACGACCGCCGCGCTGGCGGCGATCCAAAACTTCGCCGGCCCGGCCCTGGCCGAGTTGCACAGGGTGGACCTCACCCGCACCGGCTTGATCGTCACCGGCTACATGCTGTGCGGCGCCCTGGGGATGCTGATCGGTGGCTTCTGGGTGGCCGGTGCCCAACGCTTGGAGCGCAACATCGCCCTGGCCTTGGGCAGTGCCTTGGTGTTGCTGTGTCTGGCGGCCTGGAGCGGCTGGCCGCTGTGGCTGGCGATGGGCTTGGTGATGCTGGCTGGTGTGGGCTCTGGCCTGGCCGGCCCGGCGCGCGACATGCTGGTCAAGCGTGCCGCCCCGCCCGGCGCCACGGGCCGGGTGTATGGCACCGTTTACTCGGGCCTGGACATTGGCTTTGCCTTGTCTGCGCCGCTGTTTGGCTTGGTCATGGACCGACACCTTCCTGCCGGTGTGTTGCTGGGCGCGGCAGGCTTCCTGGGCCTGGCGCTGGTGGCGGCGCAGGTGGTGGGGCGGGGCAGCCGGCGCTGAGCGCAAGCCCTCACGTCGGCAGTGCCCGGGCAGCGAGCGCCAGGCAACCGGTCAAATCGGCTCGCGCTTGCTCAGGCCGCTGGCGCGCACGCCCAGCAGCCGCATGCGGGCGTTGAAGTCGACCCGCTTCAGGCACAGGCGGCTGGCGTGCAGCAAGGCCTCGGGGCTGTGCACCGGCTCGGGCAGGGTTTGGTCGCGGGTGACGGTGCGAAAGCCCTCGAAACGCAGCTTGATGCCCACGGTGCGGGCGCTGTAGCCCTTGCGGGCCAGGTCTTGCGCCAGCTGCGTGCACAGGCCGGTCAGGATGCGGCTCAGGGTGGCACGGTCGCGCCGCGCGTCGAGGTCGCGCTCGAAGGTGGTTTCGCGGCTGATCGACACCGGCTCGCTGTGCGTCACCACCGGGCGCTCGTCGCGCCCGTGGGCCGCCTCGTGCAGCCAGGCGCCATAGGCCTTGCCAAACCGCTGGATCAGCCATGCGGGGTCGGCGGCGGCCAGGTCGCCAATGGTGTGCAGGCCGGCTGCTTCCAGCTTGGCAGCGGCCTTGGGGCCGATGCCGTTGATGGCGCGCACCGGCATAGGCCAGATGCGCACCGTGAGGTCTTCAGGGCGGATGAGCGTCAGCCCATTGGGCTTGTCCAGCTCGCTGGCGATCTTGGCCAGGAGCTTGTTGGGCGCCAGCCCGATCGAACAGGTCAGGCCGGTGGCGGAGCGCACGTTGTTCTTGATGTCTTGCGCCACCTCGCGCAGGCCCATCAAGGGGTCGTGTCCGGCGCCCTGGCGTTCGGCGGCGAGCTGGCTCAGGTCGATGTAAATCTCGTCAATGCCGCGGTCTTCAATCACCGGCGCGATCTCGGCCACGGCGGCCTTGAAGCGGCGCGACATGGCGCGGTAGGCCGGGAAGTCGACCGGCAGCAGGATGGCCTCGGGCGCCAACTGCGCCGCCTTCATGATGCCGAGCCCTGAGCGCACGCCAAAGGCCCGTGCCGCGTAGGTGGCGGTGGTGATGACACCGCGGCCGGTGTAGTCCTTCAGCCGGGCGTAAGCGCGGCCCTGCGGGGTGTCGCGCGGCGCTTGGTCGCGCCGGCCGCCGATGACGACCGGCTGGCCTTTGAGCTCTGGGTAGCGCAGCAGTTCGACGGACGCGTAGAAGGCGTCCATGTCGAGGTGGGCGATCCAGCGGGTGGGGGGCATGAGGGGGATTGTTGATGGGGCTTGGGTGTGTGGCTTTCGTCTTGGCGAAGGCGGGGGTACGCGTTGTGGCTTCAGGAGTGTTTGGCGGTGCAGCCCGCAGGCGCCTTCCGCCCTGCACCCGGAGTTCCTTTTGTCTTGGCAAAAGG
>CAZAIR010000441.1:0-2057 GCA_964485225.1 uncultured Burkholderiaceae bacterium | reverse complement strand
CGTTCCAGCAGGCGCAGATGTTCAGCCTGCAAGACGCCAACATCCACAACATCGCCGTGCGCGGTGTGTTCGATGACTGCCAAGACATCGTCAAGGCGGTCAGCAACGACCTGGACTTCAAGCGCAGCCGCCGCATCGGCACGGTGAACAGCATCAACTGGGCGCGCTTGCTGGCGCAGGTGGTGTACTACTTTGCGGGCTACTTCCAGGCCACCAAGTCCAACGACGAGCGCGTGAGCTTCACGGTGCCCAGCGGCAACTTCGGCAATGTGTGCGCCGGCCACGTGGCGCGCCAAATGGGCCTGCCCATCGAGCAACTGGTGGTGGCCACCAACGAGAACGACGTGCTGGACGAGTTCTTCCGCAGCGGCCGCTACGCCCCCCGCGGCGCAGCCCACACGCACGCGACCAGCAGCCCCAGCATGGACATCAGCAAGGCCAGCAACTTCGAGCGCTTCGTGGCCGACCTGTTCGGCCGCGACGGCGAGCGCGTGCGCGCCGCCTTCACGGCGCCGGCCTTCAGCCTCGACGCGGCCTCGCAGGCGCGGGTGGCGGGCCACTTTGGCTTTGCTTCGGGGCGCAGCACGCACGCCGACCGGCTGGGCACCATCCGCGCTTGCCACCAGCGCTACGACCGGCTGATCGACCCCCACACCGCCGATGGGCTGAAAGTGGCCATCGAGCGCCGCTGTGCGGCCACGCCCATGGTGGTGCTGGAGACCGCCTTGCCCGCCAAGTTCGAGGAAACCATGGTCGAGGCCACGGGTGCCGTGCCACCGCGGCCCGCCGCGCTGCAGGGCATCGAGGCGCTGTCCAAGCGCGTCCAGGTGATCGACAACGACGTGTCCGTGGTGCGCGGGTTGATTGACGCTGAACTGCAAGCATGCTCAGCCTGAGCGACGCGTTGGGCCAACTGCTGCACGGGGTGCAGCCGGTGGCCGCGCAGGATCGCGTGCCCACCGCCAGTGCGCTGGGCCGTGTGCTGGCGGAGGACCTGGTTTCCGCCTTGGACGTGCCCCCGTCCGACAACAGCGCGATGGACGGCTACGCCGTGGCTGCAGCCGATGCCGGGCGCGAACTGCCCGTCAGCCAGCGGGTGCCCGCGGGCCAGTGGCCGGAGGCTTTGCGCACCGGCACGGCGGCGCGGGTGTTCACGGGCGCCACCGTGCCGGCAGGGGCCGATGCCGTGCTGATGCAAGAACACTGCGTGAGCCGTGTGGACGAAGCCGGCCAAGCCTGGGTGCAACTGCCTGCGACGGTGGTCGCGGGCCAGCACATCCGCCGCCGGGGTGAAGACATTGCGGTCGGTGCCACCGTGCTGGCCGCTGGCACGCGCCTGGGGCCTGCGCACGTGGGCTTGGCGGCCGCCGTGGGCCGGGCTGAGCTGCTGGTGCACCGCCGTCTGCGCGTGGCGCTGTTCTCCACCGGCGATGAGTTGGTGATGCCGGGTGAGCCGTTGCCGCAGGGAGCGATCTACAACAGCAACCGCTTCACGCTGCGCGCTTTGCTGGAAGGCTTGGGTTGCGTGGTGGACGACCACGGCATCGTGCCCGACCGGCTCGACGCCACCCAAGCCGCGCTGAAACGCGCGGCGGCCGAGGCCGACGTGGTGCTCACCTCGGGCGGCGTTTCGGTGGGCGAGGAAGACCACATCAAGCCCGCCGTGCAGAGCCTGGGTCGACTCAGCCTCTGGCAAGTGGCCATCAAGCCTGGCAAGCCCTTTGCGCACGGCGCGCTGCGCCGCGCCGACGGCAGCGAGGCGGTGTTCATCGGGCTGCCGGGCAACCCGGTGTCCAGCTACGTCACCTTTTTGGTGTTGGCACGGCCGCTATTGATGGCTTTGGCCGGTGCCATGGCCACGGCGCCGGTGGCCATCACCGGCCGCGCGGCCTTCGCGTGGGCGCGCCCTGACCCCAAGCGGCAGGAGTTCTTGCGCGTGCGTTGGGGCAGCGACGGCGGCTTGCACCTGCACCCCAACCAGGGCTCGGGCGTGCTGTCCAGCCTCGCGTTTGCCGATGGCTTGGCCGTGCTGGCGCCGGGGCAGGCCGTGGCGCCCG
>CAZAIR010000440.1:0-2059 GCA_964485225.1 uncultured Burkholderiaceae bacterium | reverse complement strand
GAAGACCCGGTGGTGGGTGGCTACACGCCCGAGAAGGTGGCGCTGCGCCGGGCGATCGCGCTCGGCTTCGACGGGCCGACCTTCATCCGCAGCGTGTACGGCGGCCAGGCCTTGCCGGCGCAATCGCCGGTGGCGCCCTTCACCTCGGGCTACGACCCCGACTACAAGAGCGAGATGGGCGACCATGACCCGGCGCGCGCCCGCGCCCTGCTCGAGGTGGCGGGCTATGTGGACCGCGATGGTGACGGCTTTCGCGAACTCCCCGACGGCCAGCCGCTGGTGCTGCGCAAGGCCAGCACCGACAGCCAGCTCGACCGGCGCAGCAACGAGATCTGGCAACGCTCGATGGCGCGCATCGGCCTGCGCATGAACTTCGAGGTGTCGAACTGGCCCGACCTGCTGCGCCAGACCCGCGCCGGCAGCCTGATGATCTGGGGTTATGCCTGGTCGCTGCCCTCGCCCGACGGTGCGCCGATGCTGGGCATCGCCTATGGGCCGAATGCCGCCGAGTCGAACGATGCGCGCTTCGACCTGCCCGCGTTCAATGCCCTGTTCGAGCGCCAGCAGTCGCTGCCCGACGGCCCCGAGCGCGAAGCGGTGATGCGCCAGGCGAAGAACCTGATGGTGGCCTACATGCCCTACAAGGCGCATGTGCACCGCATCCGCCATGACCTGGTGCAGCCCTGGCTGAAGCACTACTGGCGCCACCCCTTCATGCGGGACTTCTGGCGCTATGCGGACCTGAGCCCCGGGGCCCCGCTGGTCAAGGACTGAGTCCGTGCAGCGCCGGGCGCTGCTGTCCTACGACCCAGGGCGTGTTGCGCCTATGCCGACGCGGGCTCGCGCCGCCCACACTGGGCCCGAGTCTGCGGCGCCATGCCATGCAGGCAGGCCAGGGCACCCCACCGAGGCATGGCTCCTGGCCACGGTCCCCATCGAGGCAGCGCCGCTGCCCTTCCACCGATCCACAGGAGCCCCCATGCGATTCACCTTCAATGCCCCGTCTTCCTGGTCATGGCCCGCCGCCCGCCTGCCGCTTGCCGGACTGGCGCTGCTGACCCTGGGCGCCTGCGCCTCGCCGAAGCCGCCGGCCACCGAGATGGCCTTGGGCCAGGCCTCGGTCGAGCGGGCGACCGCGTCTGCCCCGGAGTCCGCGATGGAGATCGCCAGCGCCCGCGACAAGATGGCCCGCGCCAAGGTGGCCCTGGCCAAGGAGGACTACGCCACCGCGCGTCGCCTGGCCCAAGAGGCCGATGCCGATGCGCGCCTGGCCGAAGCCAAGGCCAAGGCCACGCGCAGCGAGAAGGCGCTGGGCGAGGCGCTTGAAGGCAGTCGCCAACTGCGCGACCCCGGCGCCGGCCGCCCCTGAGCGCAGCGTCCGGCCCTCTGCGCCCGTCCGCCGCCATGCCGCTTGCCGAACAATCCTGGAGAGACCCCATGAAATTTGCCCTGACCGCCACCACCTTCGCCGCTGCCCTGCTGATGGGCGCCTGCGCCACCACCGAACAAGCGCCGCCCGCTGAACTCGTGCGCGCCCGCGATGCGGTGCGCATGGCCGAGACCGACAGCCATGTGCTTGCCAATGCACGCATCGAGCTGAACCGCGCCACCGAGCAGCTCGCCCTGGCCAACAAGCTGAATGCCGACGGCAAGGCGCTGGCCGACATCTCCTCGGCTTCCTACCTGGCGCGCAGCAGCGCCGAAACCGCGCTCCAGCTGGCGCGTGCCAAGCGCCAGGAAGAGGCCGCCGCGGCGGCCGCACTCGAGCGTGAGCGCACCCGCGCCGACGTGCAAACGGCCGAGGCCCGGCGTGCCCAGGAGGCTGCGATGACGGCCCAGATGCGCGCCCAGGCCGCCGGCGCGCGCGCCGCCGGGGCGGAGCGTCGGGCCGGCAGTGCCGAGTCGCAGGCGATGGCCGCGCAGGCCGATGCCGACGCCGCCCGCCTGGCCGCCGCCCAGTCGCAGCAACAGGCGGCCGCCTTGCAGCAGCAGCTCGACCAGGTGAAGGCCACCCAGACCGACCGCGGCATGCTGGTCACGCTCGGCGACGTGCTGTTCG
>CAZAIR010000439.1:0-2063 GCA_964485225.1 uncultured Burkholderiaceae bacterium | reverse complement strand
CTGACCAAGGCGCGTTGGGCCTGCGAGCTGACGGGCGCGCGCTATGGCTTGGGCAGCGAGGGCAGCTTTGGGCCCGACCCGCACCTGGGCCTGGCGCCTTGGGGCGTGGAGATCGTGGCTTGGTGGGATGCCGAGCGCGGCCATGCGGTGCATGGCGTGGCCCAGGGCGGGGCCACGAATTTCCGGCACCGCTCGGTGAACTCGGTGGCGGGCTTGCGCGCCTTTGCCGAGGAGGTGGGTTTCCCGTCGCATGGGCTGGTGATCGGCCGGCCCGAGGAGCCCTGGTTCGACAAGGATGCGGGCGATTGGGACACGCTGTGTGCGCGCGCCGCGCCGGCCTGGGCCACGGGCGAGCTGTGGGTGGAGACCGACATGCGGGCGCACCGCAACCCCACGCGCATGCGCATGATCGAAGCCGCTGGCCTGGCTTTGGCCGATCGTTTGGCGCAGGCTTGTCCGGCCTGCCAAGCGCCCGGCTATGGGCCGGTGCGTTTGCTGCCGGGTGCGCGCTGTGAGGGTTGCGGTCTGCCCACGGCGGCGGCGCGGGCCGAGGTGCTGGCCTGCGGGGCTTGCGGGCACGAGGGTCTGCGTCCGCTGCGCGAGACGGTGTCGGCGGTGCGCTGTGGCTTTTGCAACCCGTGAAGCCGGATGGGCCGCGGCTTAGGGCCTGCAACTTAAGTTAGCCCCGGGAAAGTCCGTCCCCGTTTTGCGGCCGTGAAAACCCCGGCTGTCGCGCCCTGGTCACCTCATGGTCATGCGCTTTGGCTAAGGTCCGCCGCTTCGCAAAAACGGTGGAGCTGGGCGTGCAGGCAAATCGATGGATGCGGGCTTTGGCGCCCCTGTCAACGCGGGTGGTGTGGAGCTGTTTGCTGGCCGGGGCTTTGGGCCTGGCGCCGCTTGCGCAGGCTCAGACGGCCCTGACGCGGGGCGTGGCGGTCACGGGGCTTTCGGGTGCGCAAGGCGCTACCCGTGACTACACCTTGGTGGTGCCCGCCGGCGCCACGCAACTGAGCTTTGCGCTGAGTGGCGGTACGGGTGATGCCGACCTGTATGTGCGCCGCGCCGCGGTGCCCACCACCACCACGAACGACTGCGCCTCGGCCGGCTCGACCAATGCCGAGCGCTGCGCCTTTGCCGCGCCCAGTGCCGCCACTTACTTCGTGCGCGTGCTGGGCTACCGCGCGTACAGCGGCGCCAGCTTGGTGGCCAACTTCACCCCGGCCGCGGCGCCCACGCCCACGGTGGTGCTGCAAAACGGTGCCGTGCTCGGCAGCCAAGGCGCTGCAGCCGGTGCTTGGCTGCGCTACCGCATCGACGTGCCGGCGGGCGCCAGCAACCTGCAGGTGAGCACCAGCGGCGGCACCGGCGCGGTGGACCTGTACGTGCGCGCGGCCCTTGAGCCGACCACCAGTGCCTACGACTGCCGCCCGCTGGTGGTGGGCAACACCGAGGCCTGTTCCTTCGCGCAGCCGAGCACGGGCAGCTACTTCATCGGCCTGTACGGCTTTCAGGCTTTCTCGGGTGTGACGCTGCGGGTGTCGTACACCTTGCCCGCGCCGCCGCCGCCGGGCACGGGCTCGACCTGGAATGGCTTTGACGCTTACTACGTGCAGGCCATTGGCAAAACCGGTGTGGCGCTGCGTGTGGCTTTGAACGAGGCCGCTGCCCGCAACCACCGCCGCCTGAGCTACGCCGACGTGTGGGAGGCCTTGAAGTACACCGACGAAGACCCGGCCAACACGGCCAATGTGATCCTGCTCTACACCGGTCGCTCGCAAGCCAAGACCTTCAATGCATCCGGCAACCCCGACCCCGACGCCTGGAACCGCGAGCACGTGTGGCCCAAGAGCAAAGGCTTCCCGGACGAACCGCAGTGGGCGCACACCGATGTGCACCACCTGCGTCCGGCCGACGTGTCGGTCAACAGCACCCGCGGCAACAAGGACTTCGACTGGGGCGGCAGCGCCATTGGCGAGGCGCCGGGCAACCTGACCGATGCCGACAGCTTCGAGCCGCGCGCCGCGGTGAAGGGCGACATCGCCCGCATGATGTTCTACATGGCC
>CAZAIR010000438.1:0-2068 GCA_964485225.1 uncultured Burkholderiaceae bacterium | reverse complement strand
TTCGAGGGCGACACCCTGCTGGGCGCCGCCTCGCTGCAGTTCGAAGCCCGCCCCAAAACCCGCCACAAAGCCAGCCTGCTGGGCATGTTCGTGTCACCCGCCGCGCGCCGCCACGGCCTGGGTGAGCAACTGGTGCGCGCCGTGCTGGCCGAAGCCCGCAGCCGCGCCGAGGCCCGCGTGGTGGTGCTCACCGTCACCGAGGGCAACACCGTGGCCGAAGCCTTGTATGCGCGCTGCGGCTTCCAGCGCTTTGGCGTGGAGCCCCTGGCCATGCGCGACCCCGACACCGGCACCTTCTTCAACAAGGTGCACATGGCCTGCCTGCTGCAGCCGCCACAGCCCTCACCGGCCTGACCCAACCCGACAGCGAGACACCCCCATGACCCCCACCCTCCTCCAAAGCTACGCCGCCGGCCGCTGGCAGGGCAGCGAACCCCGCCAAGCCCTGCGCAGCGCCATCAACGGCCGCGTGGTGGCCCACACGCACGCTGATGCGCTGGACTTCGCCGAGATGGTGGCCCACGCCCGCGGCCCCGGCCTGCGCAACCTGCTGCGCACCCACTTCCAAGACCGCGCCCGCGTGCTCAAGGCCCTGGCCGCTTACCTGATGGCGCACAAGGAGCAGCTCTACGCGGTCAGCGCCCCCACCGGCGCCACCCGCAGCGATTCCTGGATCGACGTCGAAGGCGGCATCGGCACCCTGTTCGCCTACGCCAGCATCGGCGGCAAAGACCTGCCCAGCAGCAACGTCTTCCACGAAGGCCCGGCCATGCGCTTGGGCGCAGACAACCACTTCATCGGCAGCCACGTGATGGTGCCGCGCCGCGGCCTGGCGCTGCACATCAACGCCTTCAACTTCCCCATCTGGGGCATGTTGGAAAAGTTCGCGCCCAGCTTCCTGGCCGGCATGCCGTGCATCGTCAAACCTGCCAGCGCCACCAGCTTCGTGGCCGAGGCCGCCGTGCGTTTGATGATGGCCTCCGGCCTGCTGCCTGAGGGCTGCTTGCAGCTGGTCATTGGCGGCACCGGCGACCTGTTCGAGCGCCTGGAAGAGCCCGACGTCGTCACCTTCACCGGCAGCGCCGACACCGCCTTGATGCTCAAGGCCCACCCCAACCTGCTGCGCAAAAGCATCCCCTTCAACGCCGAGGCCGACAGCCTCAACTGCGCGCTGCTGGCCCCGGACGTCACGCCAGACGACCCCGAGTTCGCCCTCTTCGTCAAAGAAGTGGCCCGCGAGATGACCGCCAAGGCCGGCCAGAAGTGCACCGCCATCCGCCGCGCCATCGTGCCCCGCCACCTGGTGGACGCCGTGGGCGCCGCCCTGGCCGATCGCCTGCGCGGCACCGTGGTGGGCGACCCGGCGGTGGCCGGCGTGCGCATGGGCGCCCTGGCCAGCCACGCCCAGCAAAGCGATGTGGCCGACAAAGTGGCCCTGCTGGCCGAAGGCAACGAGCTGCTGCTCAGCGGCGGCACCGGCTTCGCCCCCGTGGGCGACGGCGTGAGTGAGGGCGCCTTCTTCGCCCCCACCCTGCTGCTGTGCCGCAACCCCGGTGTGAACCAGCGCGTGCACAACATCGAGGCCTTCGGCCCCGTCAGCACCCTCATGCCTTACGACGACTTCGACGAAGGCCTGCACCTCGCCACCCTGGGCCGCGGCAGCCTGGTGGGCACGCTGGTCACCAAAACCCCGGCCCTGGCCGCACACGCCGTGCCCAGCTTCGCCGCCTGGCACGGCCGCCTGCTGGTGCTGGACCGCGAAGCCGCGCTGGAAAGCACCGGCCACGGCAGCCCCCTGCCCAAGCTCAAACACGGCGGCCCCGGCCGCGCCGGCGGCGGCGAGGAACTGGGCGGCCTGCGCGCCGTCAAACACTACCTGCAGCGCTGCGCCGTGCAGGGCTCACCCACCATGCTCAGCGCCGTCACCGGCGAGTACCAGCGCGGCGGCGCCGTCACGGAAAGCGACGTCCACCCCTTCCGCCGCCACTTCGAGGACGTGGATGTCGGCATGAGCCTGCTCACCCACCGCCGCACCGTGGGCGAGGCCGACATCGTGGCCTTCGGCGGC
>CAZAIR010000437.1:0-2073 GCA_964485225.1 uncultured Burkholderiaceae bacterium | reverse complement strand
GCTTGCTTCATGTAGCGCAGGTAGGCACCGCCGTGGCGGGCTTCGTCGCGGGCCAGGGTTTCGTAGATGGCCTTGATGACCGGCTCGCTGTGCCACTCGGCCGCGCGGCGGTACCAGTGGTTGAGGCGGATCTCGCCGCAAAAGTGCAGCATCAAGGTTTCGAGCGCGGGGGCGGGGTCGAACTCGAAGCGCACTTCGTGCAGTTCGGCCTCGGTGGGCACCAGGTCGGGGCGGAAGCGACGCAGGTACTCCATCAGCACCAGCGCGTGCTTTTGCTCTTCGAAGAACCACACCGACATGAAGGCGGAGAAGTCGCTGTCACCGCGGTTGTCGCGCAGGAACATCTCGGTGGCCGGCAACGCCGCCCACTCGGTGATGGCGTTCATCTTGATCGTTTGCGCTTGCGCGTCGGTCAGCAAACTGGCGTCGAAAAGATCCCAGGGGATGTCGCGTTCCATGTTCCAGCGCACGGCTTCCAGTTGCTTGAACAGCTCGGGGTACAGCATGAGGGCCTGCCTCGATGAGGTTGAGAGGTGGGGAAAAAGGGCGAACGGATTCTCTCAGCGCGCGCGCCAAGCTTGCACGGTACCGCCCAAATCTGCCAGGGAAGCCACCATCCGCACCTCAGGCCAGCGCGCTTGCACCCGGCGCAAGCCCGCAGCCGATCCACCCACCCACAGCTCGGTGCCGGGGGGCAAACCGTCTACCAAATGGCCGACGCCCGACTCGATCATGGCGGCGCTGGCGTAGGCTGAAAAGCTGAGCACCACGGCATCAGCCTGTTGGGTGCGCAGGGCGGCGAGCAAGTCGCCCACCGGGGTTTGGATGCCGAGCGACAAGCACTGGCAGCCTTGCAGGGTCAGCAGGGCTTGGGCCATCAGCAGGCCCAGGCCATGTTCTTCGCCCGGCAGGGTCGAGAGCAGCAGGCGCGGCCGTTGCGTCAGCGGGTGGTTGGGCAGCATGCCGATGGCGCGGTGCAGTTGCTGCTGCACCACCTCGGTGAACAGGTGCTCTTCGTAAATCTGCAGCCGCCCCTCCGACCAGAGGTAGCCCACCCGGCCGGTCAGCGGCGCCAACACTTCCGTGATGTAAGGCGCCAAGCCGCGCTGCAGCATTTGCGATTGAAGGGCTTCCTGGAAGGCGTAGAGCTGGTGGCGCAGCAGCGGGGCCAGCAAATCGTCCAGCTGCTCCGTGCTGACGTTGTTCGGGTGCTCGCGCAGGGGCGCGCGGCTGCCGTTGGCCTCCGAAAGTGATTGCAGCCGTTGCTGCAAGGCTTCGGGGGGCAGGGCGACGACGTGGCTGGGTCGGTGGCCAGCGTCCAGCAGTCTTTTCACTTGCCGCAGCCGAAGTACCTGCGCTTGGGGGTACAAGCGCTCACCTTGCTCATCACGCAGTGGCTGGGGGAAGCCGTAACGCCGCTCCCAGACGCGCAACAGATCTTTGGACAAACCCGTGTCGCGTTCCACTGCCGCAATGCCCATCGCGCCGACCATCAGGGCAGCGTCGATGTCTTCCCGTGCGGCGGGCGCTGGGGTGTCGGTGTGTTCTGTTGTTGTCTTGGACAAAGTTGTGACCGGCGGAACAATGTGCTGTAATTTAGTCGTACTTCGACCCTTTTGCCTAGGACAAACGACATGAAACCCTTCCTGCCTGCATGTCTATCGGTGGGCGCGCTGCCGATTTTGCTCGCGCTGGCCACCGCGTTGTCCGGCGGTGCTGTGCGTGCCCAAGCGGCGCCAGCGGCTCAGCCTGCTGCGGCGGCGGCACCGGTGGCCTGCCCGGCCCTGCTGCAGCGCACCGCGCTGCGCCTGCAAGACGAAGCGCCCCAAGCCCTGTGCCAGTACGCCGGCAAGGTGTTGTTGGTGGTCAACACGGCCAGCTACTGCGGCTTCACCAAGCAGTACGCCGGGTTGGAGGCCTTGAACCAGAAGTACAAGGATCGCGGGCTGGTGGTGTTGGGCTTTCCATCGAATGACTTTGGGAGCCAAGAGCCGGGTAACAACAAAGCCATTGCCGAGTTCTGCGAGAACACGTTCAACGTCAAGTTCCCGATGTTTGCCAAGTCGGTGGTCA
>CAZAIR010000436.1:0-2082 GCA_964485225.1 uncultured Burkholderiaceae bacterium | reverse complement strand
AGGGCATGGGTGCCGAGGTCATCCACCTCGGGCACAACCGCTCGGTGGACGAGGTCGTTACCGCGGCACTGCAGGAGGACGTGCAGGGCATCGCCGTCTCGTCCTACCAGGGCGGGCATGTCGAGTACTTCAAGTACATGGTGCAGCTGCTGAAAGAACGCGGCGGCGCGCACATCCAGGTGTTCGGTGGCGGTGGCGGCGTGATCGTGCCGGCCGAGATTGCCGACCTGGCCGCGCACGGCGTGCGCATCTTCAGCCCCGAGGACGGGCAGCGCATGGGGCTGGCCGGGATGATCGGCTCGATGGTGATGGCGTGCGACCGCGAGCTGTCGTCGCTGGCACCGCGCAACGTGAGCGCGCTGCAGGGCCACACCGAGGCCGCTTGGCGCGCGCTGGCGCAGAGCCTGACCGCGCTGGAGAACGGCGCGGCCGATGCGAGCTTCAAGGCCGAGCTGCACGCGGCAGCGGCGCGCGCCACGGCGCCGGTGCTGGGCATCACGGGCACGGGCGGTGCGGGCAAGAGCTCGCTGACGGACGAGGTGATCCGTCGCCTGCGGCTGGACCAGGATGACGCGCTGCGCATCGCGGTGATCTCGATCGACCCGAGCCGGCGCAAGAGCGGCGGCGCATTGCTCGGCGACCGCATCCGGATGAACGCGGTGTCGCCCTGGAGCCAAGGTCCTCGGGTCTTCATGCGGTCCTTGGCCACGCGCGATTTCGGCAGCGAGATCAGCCAGGCCTTGCCCGATGCGATTGCCGCTTGCAAGGCCGCCGGCTTTGATTTGGTGATCGTGGAGACCAGCGGCATTGGCCAGGGCGATGCGGCCATCGTGCCGCTGGTGGACGTACCGATGTACGTGATGACGCCGGAGTTCGGCGCAGCCAGCCAGCTCGAAAAGATCGACATGCTGGACTTCGCGGCCTTTGTGGCCATCAACAAGTTCGACCGCAAGGGCGCGCTGGACGCGCTGCGCGATGTGGCCAAGCAGGTGCAGCGCAACCGCGAAGCGTGGACGGTGAGCCCCGACACGATGCCGGTGTTCGGCACCATGGCCAGCCGCTTCAACGACGACGGCGTGACCGCCTTGGTGCAAGCGCTGAAGCCCGCGCTGGCCGAGAAGGGCTTGCGCCTGAACCCAGGCCGATTGCCCGAGGTGAGCACGCGGCACAGCACGCACCAAGTGCCCATCGTGCCGCCGGCGCGCAGCCGCTACCTGGCCGAGATTGCCGACACGGTGCGCGGCTACAAGGCCCGCGCCCGCGCCCAAGCGCGGCTGGCGCGCGAGGTGCAGCAGCTCAAAGCCAGCCAAGCCATGCTGAAGGCGGCCAACCCCGAGAAGAACGGCGCGGTGGGCGCGCTGGGCGATTTGGCGGCCGAGCGCGAAGCGCAGCTGCTGCCCGAAGCGCGCAAGCTGCTGGAGCAATGGCCGGCGCTGCAAGCGGCCTACGCGGGCGACGCCTATGTGGTGAAGATCCGCGACAAAGAGCTGCGCACGCAGCTGGTGCAGCAGAGTTTGAGCGGCACCAAGATCCGCAAGGTGGTGCTGCCCACTTACGAGTGCCACGGCGAGCTGCTGAAGTGGCTGATGCTGGACAACGTGCCCGGCAGCTTCCCCTACACCAGCGGCGTGTTCGCCTTCAAGCGCGAGAACGAGGACCCGACGCGCATGTTCGCCGGCGAGGGCGACGCCTTCCGCACCAACCGCCGCTTCAAGCTGCTGAGCGAAGGCCTGCCGGCCAAGCGCCTGAGCACGGCTTTTGATTCGGTGACGCTGTACGGCCACGACCCCGACCCGCGCCCGGACATCTACGGCAAGGTGGGCAACAGCGGCGTGAGCATCGCCACGCTGGACGACATGAAGGTGCTGTACAGCGGCTTCAACCTGTGCGACCCGGCGACCAGCGTCAGCATGACGATCAACGGCCCCGCGCCCACGATCTTGGCGATGTTCATGAACACCGCCATCGACCAGCAGCTGGAGAAGTTCAGCCAAGACAACGGCCGCGCGCCCAGCGACACCGAAGCGGCCAAGATCCGCGAATGGGTGCTGGCCAATGTGCGCGGCACGGTGCAGGCCGACA
>CAZAIR010000435.1:0-2084 GCA_964485225.1 uncultured Burkholderiaceae bacterium | reverse complement strand
CCATGGCGATGGAGGCCGTGGGCCGCGCGGCAGGCGCCGTGGTGGTGGAGGTGCGGCGCCAATTCAAAGAGATCCCCGGGATCATGGAGGGCACCGGCAAGCCGGACTACAGCGCCGCGGTCGACATGCTGACCACGGCCGCGATCAAGGAAATGATCGTGCCCTCGCTGCTGCCCGTGGTAGCCCCGATCGTGGTCGGCCTGTTGCTGGGCCCAGCCGCCTTGGGCGGGCTGTTGATGGGCACGATCGTGACCGGCCTGTTCGTAGGCATCTCGATGTGCACCGGCGGCGGCGCTTGGGACAACGCCAAGAAGCTGATCGAAGAAGGCTTCACCGATGACAAGGGCGTGGTGCACAAGAAGGGCAGTGAAGCGCACAAGGCGGCCGTCACCGGCGACACCGTGGGCGACCCCTACAAGGACACCGCCGGCCCCGCGGTGAACCCACTGATCAAAATCATCAACATCGTGGCGCTGCTCATCGTGCCGGTGGTGGTGGCCGTGCACAGCCCTGCCAACACGGCGCCAGCCGTCAGCGCCGCGGCACCGGCTGCTCCCCTGCCCTCGCAACCTCAGCCCTTGGCCAGCGCCGCGGCCACCGCCCAGTTGGTGACCAGCATCTACTTCGGCGCCGGCAACGCCACCGTGCCTGCCGACACCGAGCTGCGCTTGGTCAACGTGTTGCAAGCAGCCTTGGCCTCGCCTTCGGCCAAAGTGGTCGTGACCGGTTTCCACGACGCGCAGAGCAACGCCGAACTGGCGCAGCAGCGCGCACAAGCCGTGAACGAGGCCTTGGTCCAGGCCGGGGTCGATGCCACCCGAATTGAAATGAAAACGTCGAACGCCGCCGCAGGCGGAACGGCAGAAGACGGCCGCAAGGTGGATGTGGCCGTGTACTGATTGCGCAGACCTGAGGGCCTGGAGACAACAAGGCGCTCAAGCAGGTAAGCGAGCCCGCTTCGGCGGGCTTTTTTCATGGTTTGGCGCAGCGGTGCACGAGATGGCCGCGCCGACAATGTCCGCTCCATGAAGACCGGCCTCGATCAAGCCCTGTTTGACCCCGCCCTGTGGCGACTGGACGCCGCGAGGAGGCGCCGCCAGCTGGAGGAGTTGCAACAGTTTCTGGGCCGCGCTGAGGCCGAGTTCACTGTGCTCCAGCGCAAGGTGAAGGACTTCATGGCGCGCTACGAACAGCAGTTAGGCCCCGGCTGGGCGCAAGTGGAAGCCCTGCACGCCGAGCTGATGTGCGCTCTCGACACCCTGGCTCGCGCGCAAGGCGCGAAGCCGCCGCCCTACCCCGTGTTGCGCCAACGCCGGCTGCTGCCCTCACTGCCACCGGCGCCCGCATGGCCCACCGCGCCAGCCGACGAAACTGCCCGCGTGGCACCTTCACTGAAAGACCTGCACCGCCGCGCCGCCATGCGCTTGCACCCCGACCGTGCCGAAAGCGAGGCCGACCGCCACCGCCGCGAAGGCCTGATGCGCGACGCCAACCTCGCCTACGCCAGCCAAGATCGCGCTGCGCTGGAAGCGATGTTGATTGCAGCAGGTGAGGCGCCGCACAAGCTGGGGGGCTTTGATGTGAGTGCGCACTGGCAATGGCTGGAACGCTGTGAAGCCCAAGCCCAAGGCCGGCTGCGCTTGGTGCAGGCGCACCTGGTGCTGCTGCGCCAGCACCCCATGACGGCACTGGCCGAGGCCGTGGAACGCGCCCAAGCACGTGGACTCGACACCTTGGCCCTGATGGCCGCACGCCTGGCAAGCCAAGCGGCCGAGTTGTCACAACAGATCTACATCGGTGCCCGGCTCAACCCCAACAGCGCGCTGGCACAAGCCTTCCTGGCCCAGTGGTACGCCCGCTGGACCGAGGTGCCCTCGGTCCAGCCGGTTCACAGTGGCGTCTTGAAGGGCGACCGCGCCACCAACTCAGCTTCGTAAGCCGCCACGGCAGCCTGCTCTTCTTCGGCGAAGCGTCCCACAGCATCCGCGAAGCGCTCTTCGGCCAGCCAGTGCTGGCTGGTGGTCGGCACGGGCAACAGGCCGCGCGCCATCTTGTGCTCGCCCTGGGCACCGCCTTCGAAGCGA